>JAYRMB010000052.1:0-1102 GCA_041904995.1 Azonexus sp. | reverse complement strand
GTTAGCGTCCGCGCTCGTGGTGTAATTTCCGGTGTAGGCGATGGTGTATTCCGGGGTGGGGCATGCCCCACCCCGGAATGCGGCGTCGCTGGTGGCCACCGGGTTCATCGTTATGGTGGAGTTTGCACACTTCAACCGTGACGAAGAGGAGTTCCCGATGACCGAGGACAGATTACTGATCGAAGAGCTTGCTGCGAAGGGCGGCCAACCGGATTTTTTGCGCACCATCGCCGAGAACGTGCTGCAGCTGATCATGGAGGCCGACGTTGATGGCCTGATCGGCGCGGGTCGCCACGAACGCAGCAGCGAGCGCGCGACCTGGCGCAACGGCTATCGCGACCGTTCGCTGGATACCCGGGTAGGCACGCTGAACCTGAAAATCCCCAAGCTGCGTGCTGGGTCCTACTTTCCGGGCTTCCTTGAGCCCCGCAAGATGGTCGAGAAAGCGCTGGTTGCGGTGATCCAGGAAGCGTGGATCGGCGGGGTCAGCACCCGGCGGGTCGATGAACTCGTCCAGGCCATGGGCATGACCGGCATCTCCAAGTCCACCGTCTCCAAGCTTTGCAAGGACATTGACGAGCGCGTCCATGCCTTTCTGAAACGCCCGCTCACCGGCGAATGGCCGTATCTCTGGCTCGATGCCACCTATCTCAAGGTACGCGAAGGCGGGCGGATCATCAGCGTTGCCGCAATAATCGCCATGGCCGTCAACACCGAGGGCCGGCGCGAGATCGTCGGCCTGCATATCGGCCCCTCGGAAGCGGAGGTCTTCTGGTCCGACTTCCTGAAGGACCTTGTTCGGCGCGGTCTTACCGGCGTGAAGCTGGTCATCTCCGATGCTCACGAGGGCCTCAAGGGCGCGATCACCCGCGTCATGGGCGCCACCTGGCAGCGCTGCCGGGTGCACTTCATGCGCAATGCCCTGTCCTATGTGCCCAAGGGCCAGAACACTGTCGTCGCCGCCGCGATCCGCCAGGTCTTCCTGCAGCCCGATCAGAAAAGCGCAACGCAGGTCTGGCGACAGGTCGCCGACCAGTTGCGCACCCGTTGGCCCAAGCTCGGCGCCTGCATGGACGAGGCCGAAACCGACGTGCTCGCCTAC
>JAYRMB010000051.1:0-1107 GCA_041904995.1 Azonexus sp. | reverse complement strand
ACAGATGAAATCGATGAAGCAACTGAGCCTGGCTGAGACGGGTTTCCTGCCGAAAGCGGGCAAGCAAACCCGAAAGGCGGTGTTCCTGGCGGAGATGGAAACGGTTGTTCCATGGTCTCGCCTGGAAGCACTGATCGAACCGTTCTACCCAAAGAAGGGAAACGGTCGGCCACCGATGCCGTTGGGCACGATGTTGCGGATTCACTTCATGCAGCAATGGTTTGGCTACTCTGATCCGGCGATGGAAGAGGCGCTGCACGACGTTCCGCTGTTGCGGCGCTTTGCTGGGTTGGATGCCTTCGAAGACGTGATGCCGGACGAAAGCACGATTCTGCGCTTCCGGCATCTGCTGGAGAAGCATGATCTGGCGGTCGCGATTTTCGCTGAGGTCAATGCTGTATTGTCGGAGAAAGGCCTGTCGATGAAGCGCGGTACGGTCGTCGATGCCACGCTGATTGCGGCGCCCAGTTCGACCAAGAACGAGGACAAGAAACGCGATCCGGAAATGACGCAGACCAAGAAGGGCAATCAGTGGCACTTCGGCATGAAGGCGCACATTGGCGTCGATGCTGAGAGCGGCTTGATTCACACCGTGGAATGCACGACGGCAAAGGTCGCGGACATCACGATGATGGAAGCCTGCCTGCACGGGGAAGAAACGCTGGTCTTGGGCGATCGTGGCTATCACAAGAAGAATCGAACCCTCGACGACTTCGAGAAGGAGGGCGATCTGTCTGTCCTGACGCCGACCAAGAAGCCGGCGGGTGGTGCGCTGAGCAAAGAGCAGAAGGCTTTCAACCGGATGCTGTCGGCGGCACGGGCGATTGTTGAACACCCCTTCCGGGTGGTGAAGCGGCAGTTTGGCTTTGTGAAGGTTCGCTATCGTGGTCTGGCGAAGAATACCGGGCAGATTGTCACCCTGTTTGCGCTGACCAATCTGTGGCTGGCACGCAAGCGATTGATGCCTTTGATGGGCGAGGTGCGCCCGTGAAGCGCGAAATGCAGAGGAGAACCTCTGCATTTCATGGCCAACGGTCGAAAATCGCCTGTTTTTCATGTTTTTTTTATGACAGCCTGCGCCAAAGCAGTGGGTTGTTCAGAGAATCC
>JAYRMB010000033.1:0-6390 GCA_041904995.1 Azonexus sp. | reverse complement strand
CGCAACTGGGTAAGATCGACGCCCAGCACTGGCGCGAGTTTGTTGCGGCCTGGGGCTGAATCAAGGCTGTCTGGACGCTATAATTAGGTGTTCTTAAACCAAAACGCAGAGATACAACCATGGCACTCAACAACGTTTCGTCTGGCAAGTCCCTCCCCGAAGATTTCAACGTCATTATTGAGATCACCGCGCATTCCGATCCCGTCAAGTATGAAGTCGATAAGGAATCCGGCGCGATTTTTGTCGACCGTTTCATGGGTACGGCCATGCACTATCCCTGCAACTACGGTTACATCAACAATACCATTGCCGGTGATGGCGACCCGGTCGACGTGCTGGTGGTGACTCCGTTTGGCTTGCCGCCGGGCGTTGTCGTACGTTGCCGTGCTCTGGGCATGCTGGCCATGGAAGATGAGGGTGGCCAGGATGCCAAGCTGCTGGCTGTGCCGGTTCCGAAGCTGATTCAGACCTATAACGACGTCAAGACCTACGAAGACGTCCCGCAGATTCTGCGCGACCAGATTTCCCACTTCTTCGAGCACTACAAGGATCTGGAAAAGGGCAAGTGGGTCAAGGTGCTGGGCTGGGAAGGCATCGAAGCTGCCCACAAGGAAATCATGGAAGGTGTCGCCCGTTACGAAGCGCAAGCCAAGTAAAAAATATCGGGTATGTTGCGTATCGCCGTTGCCCAGTTCAACGCCACCGTCGGTGACCTGACGGGCAACGTCGAACGTATCCTGAAGTGCGCCGCCGAGGCCAAGGCCCGCGGCGCCCATGTGCTGCTGACGCCGGAGTTGGCGATTTGCGGCTATCCGCCGGAAGACCTGCTGCTGCGCCCGGATTTCTATCGGGCCTGTGCGCGGGCTGTGGACGATTTGGCTGCCCGTGTCGAGGGCATTGCTGTGGTCGTCGGCTATCCGGAGGAGAAAGACGGTTCCTGCTACAACGCAGCGACCGTAATCGAAAACGGCCGCAAAACAGCCGTCTATTACAAGAACAGCCTGCCCAATGCGCAGGTGTTCGACGAAAAACGCTATTTCGATGCCGGCACCGAGCCTTGCGTTGTTACGCTGGGCGGTGTGCGTTGTGGCGTCAACATCTGCGAAGACATCTGGGTCAGCGGCCCGGCCGAAGCGGCCCAGGCGGCGGGCGCCGAACTGCTCTTCGTCCTCAACGCCTCGCCCTGTCACCTGGACAAAACGCAGGAGCGTGTTCAGGTCGTCGGCGAGCGGGTCGATGCGACCGGTGTTCCGGTCATCTATTGCAACCTGGTTGGTGGGCAAGACGAGCTGGTGTTCGATGGTGATTCCTTCGCCCTCGATGCACGCAAACATGTGGTCATGCGCCTGCCGCAATTCGAGGAAGCCATCGGCATCGTCGATTTCGCAGCCGGTGAGTTGCGATCCGACGATCTCTGTGCCGAATTGCCGCTCGAGGCAGAGGCCTACAAGGCGCTGGTGCTTGGCGTGCGCGACTATATCGGCAAGACCGGCTTCAAGGGCGCTATCATCGGTTTGTCGGGCGGCATCGATTCGGCGCTGACGCTGTGTGTGGCGGTCGATGCGCTCGGTGCCGACAAGGTGCGGGCGGTCATGATGCCGTCGCCCTACACGGCGCAGATGAGCCTCGACGATTCGCGCGAAATGATTCGGCAGCTGGGCTGCCGTTACGACGAGATTGCCATCGAGCCGGCGATGAAGACCTACGCCGCCATGCTCGATCCGCTGTTTGCCGGTTTGCCGGCCGATACGACGGAAGAGAACATTCAGGCGCGCATCCGCGGCAATATCCTGATGGCCTTGTCGAACAAGACCGGGGCGCTGGTGCTGACTACCGGCAACAAGTCGGAAATGGCGGTCGGCTATTGCACGCTGTATGGCGACATGGCTGGCGGTTTCGCGGTGATCAAGGATGTCTATAAGACTCTGGTCTATCGCCTGTCGCGTTATCGCAATAGCCTTTGCCAAGGTGCGCCCGTTATTCCCGAGAACATCATCGTCCGGCCGCCTTCTGCCGAGTTGAAGCCGGACCAGAAGGACCAGGATTCCTTGCCGGATTACGAGGTGCTCGACGCAATTGTCCGCGCCTACATGGAAGAGGACCGCAGCCCGCGCGAGATCATTGCGGCCGGTCTGCCGGAAGCCGATGTGCGGCGCGTCGTGCGCTTGCTGCGCATTGCCGAATACAAGCGCCGGCAGGCGCCGATCGGCATTCGCATCACGCCGCGTGGTTTTGGCAAGGATTGGCGTTATCCTATTACCAATCGTTATCCGGACGAATTTTGAAACCGGTCATTAGTCTGAGAGAGGACAAGCAATGAAGAAGATCGAAGCCGTCATCAAGCCTTTCAAACTCGACGAAGTTCGCGAAGCCCTGTCGGAAGTCGGCATCACCGGTCTGACCGTGACCGAAGTGAAGGGTTTCGGCCGCCAGAAGGGGCATACCGAGTTGTACCGTGGTGCCGAGTACGTGGTCGACTTCCTGCCCAAGATCAAGATCGAGGTCGTGGTCGCTACCGAGAACGTCGATGCCGCCATCGACGCCATCATCAAGGCCGCCCGCACCGGCAAGATCGGCGACGGCAAGATTTTCGTCATGCCGGTCGAGCAGGTCGTGCGCATCCGCACCGGCGAGACCAACGAGTCGGCCATCTAAGCGACTGCTGCGGTGCACTGCCCGAAATAGGTAAAAATCGGGTTCAAGAAAAAAGGGCGGCTCAGGCCGCCCTTGTCATTTCTGGCTGCGCAGCAGGACGATCAGCGCGCCTTCGCCGCCGTCGGCCGGCTTGGCCTGGCAATAGGCGAGCACTTCGATGCGCTGCGCCAGCCAGCCGCGCACCAGTTGGCGCAGGATGGAGAGCTTTTGCGGCGAACCGTGGCCCTTGCCGTGGATGACCCGCACGCAGCGTTTGCCTTGATGCAGGCAGGCAGCGAGGAAAGTCGCCAATTGGTGGCGCGCTTCTTCGCGATTCAGGCCGTGCAGGTCGAGTTCATCCTGGATGACCCAGCGCCCGCGCCGCAAGTCGCGCAAGACCGTATTGGCCAGGCCATGGCGCAGGTAATGCGGCTCGTCGCCGCCTTCCAGGCGGTCCTGCAGGCCGATATGGCCGTGCAGGCTTTCATGCAGCGCGGCGCGCTCGTCGGCAATGTGCTGGAGCGGTTTGGGCGCCGGCGGGCGGCTGCCGTGAACAACGACATTGCGCTCAGGCAGCGGTTCGACGCCGGCGATGGCCTGCAAGAAGGCCAGCTGCTCGGGGTCAGTCGGCCTCGACGGAATATTTCCCTCACGATGCGCGTTCCAGTGGGCGGGCAGGGTGTCTGTCAGTGTCGACCTGGCCGGCTGCCGTGTTTCCTGTTCGTGGCTTCTAGGCCGCGATGGCGGCGTTTTTTTCGGGCGGGCGATTTCGGCGCGATCGACCGGCGGTAGCGGCTTGGCGCCTGCTACCGCTTCGTGGAAGGCGGCGAGGTCTTCCGGGTCAATCAAGGGCGATCAGGCGTGGCCGAGGTTGTCCAGGTAGCGCTCGGCATCCAGCGCCGCCATGCAGCCCGAGCCGGCCGAGGTGCAGGCCTGTTTGTAGATCTGGTCCTGTACGTCGCCGGCGGCAAAGACGCCGGGGATGCTGGTTTGGGTGGCGTTGCCGTTGCGGCCGGCCTGGGTGACCAGGTAGCCGTTGTCCATTTCCAGCTGGCCGGCGAAGATGTCGGTGTTCGGCTTGTGGCCAATGGCGATGAAAACGCCGTGCACATCCACCTTGGTCAGCGCGCCGGTTTGCACGTTCTTGACGTTCAGGCCGGTAACGCCGGAGTCGTCACCCACTACTTCGTCCAGCGTGCTGTTCCACAGGATGGTGACCTTGCCTTCCTCGGCCTTCTTGAACAGCTTGTCCTGCATGATCTTCTCGGCCTTGAATTTTTCGCGGCGGTGAATCACCGTCACATGGCTGGCGATGTTGGCGAGGTAAAGTGCCTCTTCGACGGCAGTATTGCCGCCGCCAACCACGGCGACCGGCTTGTTGCGGTAGAAGAAGCCGTCGCAGGTGGCACAGGCGGAAACGCCCTTGCCCATGAACTTTTCTTCGGAGGGTAGGCCCAAATACATGGCCGATGCACCGGTGGCGATGATCAAGGCATCGCAAGTATAGGTGCCGGCATCGCCGATCAGCGTGAACGGCTTTTCAGTCAGCTTCGTGGTGTGGATATGGTCGAAGATGATTTCTGTTTCGAAACGACGGGCATGGGCTTCGAAGTTCGCCATCAGTTCCGGACCCTGGATACCGTCGGCCGCAGCCGGCCAGTTGTCGACTTCGGTCGTCGTCATCAGCTGGCCACCCTGGGCGAGGCCGGTGATCAGGACCGGCTTCAGGTTGGCGCGGGCGGCATAGACGGCGGCAGTGTAGCCGGCCGGGCCGGAGCCGAGGATGATGAGCGGGGTATGGCGGACATTCTGGGTCATGATCGTTCTCTGCTAGCTCTGGGTAATGGATCGGAAAATTATAGCCGGGTCTGAGCCAACGATTTTTTATAAGTTCCATAGCTTTTTCGAAAGCAGTTTATAATCGACTCGTAACACTATGAACGGAAACTGATTTATGTCAGCGACTCCCGGTGGTCTTAGTCTATTGGTATTACGCAGCCTGCCGCTGTTTTCGGGGCTGGACGAGGTCGAACTGGAAAAGCTGTCCAAGGTTTCCGGGCGACGCCGGGTCGAGCGCGGGGCATTCGTCGTGCGCGCGGGAGAAAGCACGGATTCGCTGTACATCCTGTTGACCGGTCGGGCCAAGGTGACCAACCATGACGAAGAAGGGCGCGAGATCATTCTGGCCTGGCTCGGGCCGGGCGAGTCGTTTGGCGAAATGGGCCTGATCGACGGCAGCCCGCGTTCCGCCAACGTAGTGGCGGCAGAAGCCTGCGAATTGCTGGTGCTGTCGAAGGATTCCTTCCAGCGCTGCATGCAGGATAATTTCCAGGTGGCCTTGAAGCTGATGCAGGTGCTGGTCCAGCGCCTGCGCGAGGCCGACCGCAAGATCGAGAGCCTGGCGCTGCTCGATGTCTATGGCCGCGTGGCGCGGTTGCTGCTCGATCTCTCGGAAGAGGAAAACGGGCGGCGTGTGATCAAGAAGAAGATTTCCAAGCAGGATATGGCAAGAATGATTGGCGCATCGCGCGAAATGGTCAGCAAGGTGATGCGTGACCTCGAATTGAGCGGCTATATCGCCGTCGAAGGCGACCGTACGGTCATCCTGGGGAGCTGACGTGGCGCGTATGGCTCAGCGCAACGCAGCGCCCAGCGCGTTGCCGGACAAGATCGGTGTGTTGTTACAGGAATCGCGCTGGCTGGCCGTCGGCGCAGTCACGTTATTCCTGATCCTGGCCCTGTGGGGTTTTCATGGCGAAGATCCGGGCTGGTCGCATTCCGTCGCCTCGCAGACCCTGCACAACCCGGCCGGCCGCGCCGGGGCGTGGATCGCCGATCTACTGCTCTATGTTTTCGGTTTGTCCGCCTGGTGGTGGATCGTGCTGCTCGGCATGTCGGTGTGGTGGGGCTTTCGCAAGTACAACAGCGATGCCGATCCGGTCGAGCGCTCGCTGATCCTGTCGCTGATCGGTTTCGTCATCCTGCTGCTGGCCAGCTGCTCGCTGGAAGCACTGCGCTTCTATTCGCTGAAGGCGCAATTGCCGCTGGCGCCGGGTGGCATGCTCGGCATCGAACTGGGCAAGCTGCTGGCGACGCAATTGGGCTATACCGGCTCGACCCTGCTGCTGCTCGCCCTGATTGCCGCCAGCTGGAGCGTCTTTTCCGGCATGTCCTGGCTGTGGGCCTTCGAGAAGCTCGGTTATGGGCTGGAATCCTTCGTCGGCTTCTTCTATGGCCGGGTCGATGCCTGGCGCGATCGCCAGATCGGCAAGGAAGTGGCGCAACAACGCGAGGTGGTGGTCGAAGAAGAGAAACGCCGTGTCGAGCTGCATGAACCCATCGTTATCGAAACGCCGGCGCCGCCGGCCGTGCCGGTGTCGAAGAAGGCCGAGGCCCGCGTCGAGCGCGAAAAGCAGCAGATGCTTTTCCCGGAAGCCATCGTCGGTGGCAAGCTGCCGCCGTTGCACCTGCTCGACCCGGCGCCGCCGGTGACCGAGACGGTCAGCGCCGAGACGCTGGAATACACGTCGCGCCTGATCGAACGCAAACTTTCCGACTTCGGCGTGCAGGTGAAAGTGCTGGCCGCCCTGCCGGGGCCGGTCATCACCCGCTACGAAATCGAGCCGGCGGTCGGCGTCAAGGGCGCGCAGATCGTCAATCTGGCGCGCGATCTGGCGCGGGCGCTGGCCATGGTGTCGATTCGCGTTGTCGAGACCGTGCCGGGCAAGTCGTGCATGGCGCTGGAACTGCCCAATC
>JAYRMB010000050.1:0-1141 GCA_041904995.1 Azonexus sp. | reverse complement strand
TGGCCAACGCGGCCTCGTCGATGCCGTAAGTGAACAGATCGGACTTCAGGTCCACCTTGATGATGCGCGCCAGATGGGCATCGCTCACTTCATGGAAGAACCGTGCCTTGGCCCCTGAGTCCGAGAGCTTGCGCCCGCGCTGGACTTGGCCTGCCTCCTGGGCATCGAGCTTGCCAGCCAACTGAGCGGCGCGCTGCTCCAGCGCCTGGATGCGCGAGAGGCGATCTTGCGTCTGCTGGGCCGCCTGCTGGGGGTTGTGCGCCACCACCAAACGATGGCCTTGCCACGGCACTTCCTGGATGCTCTCCTCGCTGGCCTGGGCGGCCTGCTGGTTGATGGGCTTGAGCAGATCGACAAACTCGCCATAGCGCCTGCCAGGCACGGCCAGGATGAACTCCAGCGCCCGACCTGCAGCCTGCAGCCTGGACAACGCTTGGATATTGTCCAGCGACAGCAAGCCCCGGTCGGCCACCACCACCAGGCGGCGTATGTGGGGATAACGTGTCAGTACCTTCTTGAGCGCAGGCTCCAGCGTCGGTGCCTCGGCCGTGTTGCCATCAAAGACCTCGTGATAGATCGGCATGCCGTCCTGCGTCTGCACCACGCCCAGCATGAACTGGCGCGCAATGATCCCTTCCTTGGACATCCCGAAGCGGCGCACGTCGCCCTCTTGCTGGCTCAAGCCCTCGGCGCGGATGGTGGTCAGGTCATAGAACACCACCGAGAGATCCTGATCGATGAGCGGGCGCAGCAAAGCGGCAACACAGTCATCCACAGCCGCCTGGTGATCCATGAGCGCATCCATGCTGCGCAGCAACTGCTGGTGCGTGAGCCGGGCCGCATCGACACCGGGCATGCTCACCGTGTCCAACCAGCGCAGCACGCCGAGTTTGGAGTCGGGATCACACAACCGGTTGAAGACCATCACGCGGATGGCGTGCTCTACCGGATTGGTGAAGCGGGCCCGGCGAAAGACGGCGGCAAGCCCATCGAAACCCAACTCGTGCCACAGGGCATCGAGGGCCCAGACATCCCCCAGCGCAAGCGCGGACTCAAATCGCACCTGGGGCGCATCGCCATCACCCGCCGCTCGCCCCTTGGCACGCAGCAAACCGCCCAGCAGGGCATCGAGCTGACCGCC
>JAYRMB010000020.1:0-42206 GCA_041904995.1 Azonexus sp. | reverse complement strand
GCCTTGAGCGAGGAAGAGCACGCGACGGCGGAGAATTTCCTGCGTGAGATCCTGCTGGTGTTGCCTTTGCTCGGCTTCTGGCAATTCGACGACGACCGCGAAGAGGCCGCCGAAGACGAGTTGGTCGAAACCGTGGAAGCGAAGGTGGAGGCGCGGCGGAGCAGCAAGCGCGCCGATCTCTATTCCGCCCTGCCGCGCGGCATGCGTTTTCAGTTTCGTAGCACGACCGGTATGCACGCTTCACTCGAACTGGTCGACGGCGGCGTGGTCGTGGCCAAGGGCAGCGAAGCCACGGCCGAAGCCAAGCCGCATTTCGATATCCACGGCGCCAGCTATGCAGCCCAGCGACGTGAGCTGATCGAATCGGGCATTTTGGCGGCTGCCGGGCAAAAGCTCGTGTTCACCGCCGACCAGTTCTTTTCTTCAGCTTCGGCAGCAGCCTCGGTCATTGCCGGGCAGAACCACAATGCCGACCACTGGGTCGCCGAAGATGGCGCCAACCTCGGTGATCTGTTGCGGCAGATTCGGGCGAAGAACATCGCCTGACCGGATACTCACCCGCTCTTGGTCGCTCTGAGCGACCAAGCTTTTGAACGAGCCAACGCTCCGATCCGACCTTCGGTTTTTACCCATTTTTGCCCGTGCACCGCAGCAGCCCTAGCGGAATGCACTCTTTTCCCTGCTCAAAACATCCGGCAAGCGCTTGTTTTCAGGAAGATTTGTAAAACCGTCTTTACAAACGAACTTTTTCGGCCGCGATACCTCAGATGCCTCTCGCCTTGCCCAAGGGGCAGGTGCATAATTTAGAGCTAATACCAAAGTTATAGATTTTTAACATGTCGGACACCACTCAGAACCGGATGCCGGGCTTGCTCGGCAAGCTGGGCAAGATGACTTCGATTCGCGACACGGAACTGCTGGAGCAGAGCCTGTTGCGCACGCTCGGCCCCTTGCTCGGGGTGCTCGACACTTCGCTCTACCGGACCGATGACAGCCAGAGCGTGATGCGCGTGATCAATTATCACCGCTCGAAGGTGGTGGACGACGACGGCATGTCGCGCATGGTCGAGCGGGTGGAAGAAGTGAACAATCTGGCCAGTCTGCCGACCGAGGTCATCGCGCTGACCGACAGCGTTCGCCTGCTCGGCAAGCCCTGCACGCGCAAGGTGGAAGGCGACTTCATGGTGGCTTACCCGCTGATGGGCGACGGTGAAGTGTGCGGATTCTTTGTTTTTAAGCGCGACCACGAGGTGTCCGCCGTCGAAGACAGCATGATCCGCGGCGTGCTGGAAGTGTTTTCCAATTACTACGCCCTGCTCGACCTGAGCATGCGCGACCGCCTGACCGGCCTGCACAACCGCCAGGCGCTGGAGGGCAGTTTCGACCGAATCTGGCGCGCCCTGAGCCGGCCTGACGTGGTCAACGGGCAGAACGGCGGCCGCCGCTCCGCAACGTCGAACCGCTATTGGCTGGCGATGATCGACATCGACCATTTCAAGCGCATCAACGATCATTTCGGCCACATGGTCGGCGACGAAATGCTGCTCCTGGTCGCCCGGCTGATGAGCAACACCTTCCGCTCTTCCGACCTGCTCTATCGCTACGGCGGCGAGGAGTTCGTCGCCATCATCTCGGCCGATACGGCGGAGATCGCCAAGAATGTCTTCGAGCGCGTACGCATGGCCATCGAGGCTTATTATTTTCCGCGTATCGAGAACCTGACGGTGAGCATCGGCTTCTGCCAGGCTTTGCCCGAGGTGTTGCCGGTGGAAGTGCTGAGCCGCGCCGACCGCAGCCTGTACCGCGCCAAGCAGGATGGGCGCAATCGTGTTTACGCCTATCACGACCTGGTCGAACGCGGCATCTTCACCGAGCCATCGTTCGAGGAAGCGGAGTTCTTCTAAACGCTCAGCCGGCCCGATAGGCGGCAAGTTCGCCGCGAATCTCAGCTTCGTCAGTGACCAGCGGGAAGGCATCCCGTGCTTCGGCCGAGATGGCGAGCGGGCGGCCGGTGTTGGCGTCGCAATGCACCCAGCGGGTTTCGGCCTCGACCAGCGTCTTGCCGTCGCGCGCCCGGACGAAACGGTATTTGCGCGGCGAGGTGGTGTCGTCCATGCCCGCCACCCAGGTGGCAACGATGATCTCGTCGCCGGCGAAGGCCGGGCGCAGGTATTCGATGAAATGCGAGCGGATGACCCAGGTCGTTCCCGTTTCGATATAACGCGCTTCCGTCCAGCCTTGGGCGTCGGAATGCGCCGACGCCGCCTCCTGCATCCAGCGCACGTAGTCCTGATTATTGACGTGGCCGTTGCGGTCGATCGAGTCGTCGGTGACGGTAAAGCTGTGCAGGAAGATGCGGGGCATGGTCGAGCGGGAGAGCAAAAGCGACATTCTAACCAGCGACAAGGTGCATTTTTGCCTGTTTTGGCCAGTGCACCGCAGCAGTGGGTTTGGCGGCGGGCATTAGACGCCTAGTTGTATTCCGGTAGCGCGGCAAACCCCTCCCCGGCCCTCCCCTTGTCAGGGGAGGGAGTAGCGGAGGCTAGCGATAACGTGCTCTTCCCCTAAAGCCCCGGAGGAAGGCCCCTTGGGGGACAAGGAGAGGTTGGGCGGGATTGGCCTTGGCGCGGGAGCTCCCCTCAAACCGTCGGCCACTGCTCGAATAGCTCGAACTCCCCCTCGCCCTCGGCCACATGCACCCGCTCGACGCGGGCGTGGGTCGGGCCGCGATGTGCCCAGTCGATCAGGCGGCTCACTGCGGTTTCGTCGCCGACGGCCAGCGCCTCGACGCTGCCATCGCTGCGGTTGCGCACCCAGCCGACGAGGCCGAGCAGCCTGGCCTGGTCGGCCATCGAGCGACGGTAGCCGACGCCCTGGACGATGCCTTCGATGCGTAATTGGCGGCCGATTTTTGCCATCGCCAGAATCTCCCATTCGTACATTGCTTGCACATTGGTGAACCTATACCCATGCCCTTACTAAAGTGCTAGATTCACAAATTACCTTCATAAGCCGGCACTCATTCTAGACCGCGCATGAGGGTGATTTACAACGAATTGCGCCGCAAAACCGAGGCGCTGTAGGGGAAATCATGCAGTCTCATTCGAAGCAACCGCTGGCCGCCATCACAGTCGCCGCCATCGGGGTCGTCTTCGGCGACATCGGCACCAGTCCGCTGTATGCGCTGAAGGAAATCTTCAACGGCCATCATCCCATCCCGGTCACCGCCGAAAACATCCTCGGCATCCTGTCGCTGATCTTCTGGTCCATCATGGCGCTCGTCTCGCTCAAGTACGTGACGGTCATCATGCGCGCCGACAACCGCGGCGAAGGCGGCTCGCTCGCCCTGCTCGCCCTCGTCACCGAACGCGCCAAGAGCCCGCGCCTGGCCTGGATCGCCACCATGCTCGGCATCTTCGCCGCGGCCCTGTTCTACGGCGACAGCATGATTACCCCGGCCATTTCGGTGCTTTCCGCCGTCGAAGGCCTGGAGATCATCACCCCGACGCTGAAACCCTACGTCATCCCGATCACGATCGGCATCATCACCGGCCTCTTCTTCATCCAGAAGCGCGGCACCGGCACCGTCGGCCTCTTCTTCGGCCCGGTCATGGTCGCCTGGTTCGGCATCCTCGCCGTGCTCGGCGTGCTGCAGATCGCGCAGAACCCGCATGTGCTGGAAGCGCTCAATCCGATCTTCGCCATCCACTTCATCGCCACCGAACCCGGCCTGGCCTTCCTGGCGCTCGGCTCGGTCGTGCTGGCCGTGACCGGCGGCGAAGCGCTGTACACCGACATGGGCCACTTCGGGCGCTTCCCGATCCGCCTCGCCTGGTTCGGCTTCGTCATGCCGGCCCTGGTCCTCAACTATTTCGGCCAGGGTGCGCTGCTGCTGGTCGAACCGGAAGCCATCGCCAGCCCCTTCTTCCACCTGACGCCGGATTGGGCACTGATCCCGATGGTCGGCCTGGCCACCGCCGCTACCGTCATCGCCTCGCAGGCCGTCATCTCCGGCGCCTTCTCGGTCGCCCGCCAGTCCATCCAGATGGGCCTGCTGCCGCGCATGCAGATCGTCCATACCTCGGGCAAGGAAGAGGGCCAGATCTACGTGCCCTTCACCAACTGGACGCTCTACCTCGCGGTCATCGCCCTGGTCATCGGCTTCAAGAACTCCTCCAACCTGGCCGCCGCCTACGGCATCGCGGTCACCGCCACCATGCTTATCGACACCATCCTGGTCGCTTTCGTCATGGCCCTGCTCTGGCGCTGGAACGTCTTTGCCGTGATCATCGCTGCAGGCACCATGCTCTGTGTCGATATTGCCTTCTTCTCGGCCAACGTCATCAAGATTCCGGAAGGTGGCTGGTTCCCAGTCGTCATGGGCATCGTCTCCTTCTCCGTGCTGACCACCTGGAAGCGTGGTCGTCGCCTGGTTTCCGAAGAGATGGCCAAGCAGACCATCCCGATGGAAGACTTCATTGGCGCCATCGACGGTGTGCATCGCATTCAGGGCACGGCCGTCTTCATGACCAGCTCGAAGGAAGGCGTGCCGCCCGCCCTGTTGCACAACCTCAAGCACAACCAGGTGCTGCACGAGCGCGTCGCGCTGGTCACCATCCAGACCGTCCAGACGCCGCACGTGAACGACTTCGACCGCATCTACCTGCATCGCATGGGCAAGGGTTTCATGCGCATCGTCGTGCGTTACGGCTTCATGGAAAGCCCGGACGTGCCGGCCATTCTGGAGCAGTGCAAGCACCACGGCGAGCGCTTCGACATGATGGAAACCACCTTCTACCTGTCGCGCGAAACCATCGTGCCGTCGATGACCAAGCGCATGAGCCAGGTGCGCGCCCGCCTGTTCGCGGCGATGTCCAAGAACGCCACCAGCGCCTCGGACTTCTTCAACATCCCGACCAACCGCGTGGTCGAACTCGGCACCCAGCTGATTATTTGATCGCCCTGCACGCCCCGACAAGCCCCGCAACTTGCGGGGCTTTTTCTTTTTACATCAGTGAATTAGCACAAACTGAAACTAGCATGGATCAAAGCTGTCTGATTCCCTGCCGGTAAGAATCGCATCCACGACAACACAAGGAGCACCCGATGCGCCGATTCATCCTTCCCCTGCTGCTCGCCTTGCTGGCCCTGCCGGCCTTCGCCGAAAAACAGAGCCCCGACCTGCCCATCCACGACGCCGCCCGCCTCGGCAGCGGCGCCGACGTCCAGCGCCTGCTCAAGGCCGACCCCAAGCAGCGCGACGCGCGCACCGCCCTCGGCTCGACGCCGCTCCACCTCGCCGCAATGAACCCCGACGTCAGTGCCATGAAGGCCCTGATCGCCGCCGGTGCCGACCCCAACGCCCGCGACAACGACGGCGCCACGCCACTGCACATGGCGGCCTACGGCAGTCGTACGCTCAACACCCAGATTCTGCTGGAGGCCGGCGCCGACCCGCTGGCCAAGACCGACAACGGCCGCGATGCCGGCTCGATGGCACGCAAGGTCAAGGCCGACGAAACCGCCGGCATCCTGTCGTTGTGGATACTGAAGGGCTGCAAGGCCGGCAAGCCATGTTGAAGCGCCTGCTCGTCGTTCTGCTGCTCCTCGCCGGCCACGCCCGCGCCGGCGAGTTGCCGACCATCGAAGTGTTCATGCCCACCGTCTGCCTGGCCTGTATCGAATGGGCCGACCATCTGCGGCAGAACGGTTTCACCGTGAAGGTGACGCAAACCGACGACATGGAAGCCATCAAGCACCGCCTGAAAGTGCCGAAAGACCTCGAAGCCGTGCCCACGGCGACGGTCGCCGGCTACTTCATCGAAGGCCATGTGCACGCCGACCAGATCAAGGAGCTGCTGGCCGAAAAACCCAAGGCCCGTGGCCTGGCCGTCCCGGGCCTGCCGCTCGGCGCCCCCGGCCGCGAATTCTCCAGCCCGACCTGCGAAACCGCCTGCACCATGCTCGACAAGGACAGCACCGCCGCCCCGCGCGTCCGCCGCGAGTTCTACGAAACCCTGTTGGTGCTGAAAGACGGCAAGACCAAGATTTACGCCCGCCACTAAGGGGCCTGGTTTTTGCCCGAAATGGGCAGTGCACCGCAGCAGTGCCTCCCGCGGCGCTCTGGCGCGCTGAACAGCTACCTCTCGGCGTGCACCGGGCCTGGGCGGCCCCGTTCATCGAGCCTCACGGGCTACCGGCCAATGGCACTTCGGCCCTGCCGGGCCGCCGCCGAATCAATCCTGTTGCGGCGCCTTGTTGAAGTGCGCTTCCGCCATACCAACCGCGGCTTGCCACAGAGCCGGCGAGCCGCGCTCGATGGGCGGCTGGCAGCGGGTTGTCACCTGCTCCAGCGTCACCGCGCATTCGACCCAGGTGCCGCCGTCGGTGGCGGCGTTGTGCAGCATGGGCTGGAAGCGATCCAGCGCCTTGGCGAATTTGGCGTCGTCGCTTTCGGCCGCTTCAAACTCCCGCCACAGGTCGTGGAACTCGGCCGCCTGCGCTGCCGGCAGCAGGCCGAAGATGCGCTCGGCGGCGAGGCGTTCGCGCTCGGCCTGGCCGACATGCGTTTCCGGCACATGGAAAGGCACGTCGCCGGCATCGATCTCGACGATGTCGTGGATCAGCAGCATCTTGACCACGCGCGTCACATCCACCGTACCGGCGGCGTGCTGGGCGAGCACCAGCGCATACATGGCCAGATGCCAGGAGTGCTCGGCGCTGTTTTCGCGGCGCGAGCGGTCGATCAGCGGCGACAGGCGCACGACGCTCTTGAGCCGGTCGATTTCCTTGAGGAAGGCGAGTTGCCTTTCCAGATCCGATAGGTTCACGGTGCTGCGATCTCTTTCAGGGGTGGAACGATCCGACTAACCGGCTTACTTGCGCCACTTCGCCCAGGGATCGACATTGTCGGGCGGCGCTGCGCTGGCGCGGCGCGGTGCTTCCTTGCTCGGACCTCGGCGCGGCCCAACCTGGCGGTCATGCTCGGCCGCTTTCCTGGCGCGTTTCTCACGCAAGCGCTCGGCGTCTTCCAGGCTCAATTCGGCAGGCAGGCCGGGCGTCTGGTCAGGCGGCACGATGCGGTCACGCGGCGGCAACTCGAACTGCTCGTCGGAGGCACGCGGCAGGCTCTTGAACTGGTAGAGATAGAAGGCTTCCACCTTCTCGCGCGCCCAATCCGTCTTCTTCAGGAATTTCACGCTGGCGTCGATGCTCGGATTGACCTTGAAGCAATTGATGTTCAGGTAGGCGTAGAGGATTTCGTAGCCGTAGTGATTGACGATTTCGGTCAGCAGCTGCTTCAAGCTGAGGCCGTGCAGCGGGTTGTTCTTGTAATCGATGTCGTTAGTCATGGGCGGGATTTCGAAAAGTGGCGTTGTCGACAGGAGTTTCTACCGCCAGCGTCGCTGCGTAAAGCCGCTTCTCGGCGGCCGTGAGTTGCTTGATCCGGTATTCCGCCTTGGAGGCCGAAGAACGGTCGGGATGGGTTTCAACGCAGAGCAGTTGCCTGGGCGGATGCGCCCGCGTGTAGCGCGCCCCCTGCCCGGCCGCATGCGCCGCATAGCGGGCGGCGACATCCGTGGTGATCCCGGTATAGATGCTGCCGTCAGCGCATTCGATCAGATAGAGATACCAGGGTTTCAAGGGGTTTGGCCTCGGCCGGCTCAGTGGATGCGCGCCTGATTCTGCGCCAGGATTTGCCGCGCCAGCTCGCGGTAGGCTTCGAGGATCAGCCGCACCGCCCGTGCCACGTCCGCCTCGGCGCTGATGCCCTTCGACACGCAATAGCTCGTCACCGCGACCAGATCGAAAGGATTCACCTCGCCCTCGGCTCCCAGCGCCGCCACCACCGCCTTGCCAACGACGGTTTCGGCGGAAAGCTGCTGGAAGTCGGCAAAGCGCGTGTCCTGCACCGTCACCTCGCTCGCCCCGACATGCAGCGCCACATCCTTCGAGATGTGCAGGCTGACCATGCCCGGCCAACGCCCATCGGGCGCAACCAGCCCGACGATGGGCAACGGGAAACCGGGAATGTGCGGAATCAAACCAATCCGCCAGTCGTTGTAGAGATCACTATCCAGCATGAAATCGGCTGTCGTCGAAAAAAAAGGAAGGGCGGAAGGATAGGTGCGTTTCGCCAGAATTCCAAGGGGAGATTGAGTTGGAAGCGGCTCGCCGAATTCTCAAATGCCACGTTGTTCGGCAAAAAGAGTCTGCCGCATCTATTTTTGGTTTTTGACCCAAAAGTGCTGTGCACCGCAGCAGTACTGTAAATGGGCATTCTCCCCTCTTCAGTGGGACGAAGGGGAGAGGCCAGGATTTTTTGCATCCGGGTGGATTTCAGGAGGCAGCTAATCGGCCAAAGCGGCCGTTAGAGAGCTATCGTCTCACCGACTGCTGTAGTGCATAGACCTGCCATTCGTCATCATGTTGCGAAAGCTCAATTGGTCTTTTGATTCCCACCACCTACCTCGTGGCAAAAGTTAGGGTGGAAATTCGTGGCTCACTCCAGCAACTTCAGCAAGTCATGCCTCGAGGTTTCTTCCATGGCTATGATCTTCTGGATTTTCTCGAGGTTAAACTCAACCGTCACCGGCTGCAGGACCGCTTGCTGACCATCCGCCTCGGGGAACTCCATGGGCTTGACCCAGGGCTCTCCCTTGATCTGCGGCGTCGCGTCATCGTTAGCACTGACAACCAGGCACTGCATCTCACCCTGGAAATCAGAGAGAACGGACTGGATCTGCCCATCCTTCACATAAATCACCAAATGCGTTGCCATACGAAGCATCCCATCGCGACGGGTAACGGAACAAGTATGCGCCATTTTCTCGTTGCTGCCCGGACGGATGTTATTAGCCTGGCCAGGCCATGCTTATGTGCTACATTGAGTTTGTATCTAGCCAACGGTTCACCAAGAACCTTCAATACGTCAGGCGGCTGGCGCTTCCGTTGTTTCTTACATCGTCGGTGTTTTTCGACAAACTGGGAGTTAATAAGCCATGCTTGAGACAAACGAAAACAGCATTCCTGAATTTGCGGCTTCAGGTGTTTCAGAGGTCGACCAGGAGCGCGCCATGCGAATGGGTATTTCCTTCAACGGAACACAATTCGTCTATCGCGACTTCAAATACGATCGTCTGTCCGATGCCTTCTCATACGCCGAACTGGATATCCAGCGAGAAGGTAGACAACCGATAGCGACGAGTCCCGCAGACTGGCTACCGCGGCCGATCCCGAACAGTACGGATCGAGCACTGATGCAACAGTTCGGGGTCACCTTTGAAGACTGGCGCTACAAGTTCCGTGACTATCATTACGACCGTCTGGCCGACGCCCTCAATTACGCCCGCGCTCATCAGTCATGAGCCTTGCCCTGCTTGAGTTATTGCGCAGCTCAAGTCCCGGATTCAGCCAATGAGGATCGAATCGATTCTGCTGACCACCGTCAGGGTGCAAACCTTCATGGGCAACCAGCCCCTGACGAACGCCACGGGGTTTTTCTTTGAGCGCGGGGAGCAACTGTTCCTCATCACCTGCCGGCACGTGTTTCTTGACGCGCTGAACGCGCATTACCCGGATCGGATAGAAATCGAGCTCCATATCGGCGAGGAACACCTGTCCCAGTCATCCCGTTATTCCATTCCCTTGTACAAGAATGGCCTCAGCCTGTGGCGCACCTGTTCGGATACTGCTGGCGACGTCGATATAGCCGCGATTGAAATCACCCGCAAGTTCCTGCCCAAGGACGTGGTTTATCAGGCCTTCTCGCCGGAAAACCTGGCAAAGCACGAAGACGCCATCGAGGTCGGGCATTCCATTGTCGTCGTTGGCTATCCGCTGGGTTTCCAGGATAACCTGCATCATCTGCCGGTCGCCCGCCAGGCCGCCATCGCCTCCTCGTTCGGGCTGCGTTTTCAAGGCCACGGCTATTTTCTGACCGATGCACGCACCCATCGAGGAACCAGCGGCGCGCCGTTCGTTGCCCGCAACGAGCGATTGGACTCGCCGAACCTGCCCTGGCTGTTGCTGGGCATACATTCATCCCGGCTTGATGTTGGCACGCGTGACCTCGTGCTCGACGAAGCCTTGGGGCTGAACTGCGTCTGGTACGCCGATGCACTGATGACCTTGACAGAGTCACCGCCAACCCAAAGCAATTCGCCGATCAGAAATAGGTAAAACGGTTTCCCCCTGCCACCTTCGAGCGGTACATTGCAGAATCGGCCTGCGCTGTCAGCAACACGGGGTCCTTGCCATCCTGCGGGAAGACAGTCACCCCAACGCTCACCGTGACTGAAACTGCGGCATGCCCGATCGCTATCGGGCGGTCGATTTCGGAGATCACTCGAGCCAACGTGTGATTGCATTCATCGACACTAACTAGCCCCCAGAGCAGCAGGACGAATTCATCGCCCCCCACCCGCGCCACCGTGTCCCCTTCACGAACAGATCGACGCAAGCGCGCAGCCACCTCGACCAACACCGCATCGCCCGCCTTGTGGCCGTGGATGTCATTGATCGGCTTGAAGCCGTCGAGGTCCAGATAGCAAACGGCCAGCACGAGATTCGTGCGTATCGACTGCGCCATGGCCTGATGCAGGCGATCCATCAGCAGCGTGCGATTGGGCAAACCCGTCAAATGATCATGGTTAGCGTTTTTCTCCCACTCCTGCTGCTGCACTTTCATGGCTGTCACATCGGCCATGATGGCCAGATAGTGGGAAACCTCTCCCACCGCATTACAGATCGCCGAAATATTCAGGCGGACGGCAAACAGTTCGCCCGTTTTCTTGCGATTCCACAACTCACCCTGCCATTCCCCGACATCCAGCAAATCGGCCCACATGGTCACGAAAAAGTCGCGATCCTGCAGCCCCGAAGCCAGCACCCTTGGGCTCATTCCGAGCAACTCCTCTTTGGAGTAACCGGAAATTTTGCAAAATGTGGGATTCACTTCAACGATCCGCTCACCGGCATCGGTAACGCATATGCCTTCGCTTGAATTATTGAATAGGGAGTCCGCGATTTTCAGCCGGAGTTCTTCCGGCCACTCGTTGGCAACCGACGATGGATGGCAAACGTTCATTTATTTCTCCCACACTCTCGGCACTTGCGGTTTTTTAGTTCTCAAGAACGAAATCAATGAACCCTCGTTCTACTGAAGTTGAAACAAGGCGGACCCGAATTGACTGCCCGATCTTTAACTCGGGCAAATCGCCTCTTAAGCGGCCCTCTGCCGGCGGTTCAAAAATCCGGACCCAAACCTCGTGAGCGCCACTCCCGGTAACCAGCGCATCAAAGCGTTGGCCAATCCTGGTATGCAACAACAAGGCCGCTTCGGACTTGCGCAATTGGCGCTCTACCTTTTTGGCAGCATCCTCCTGAACAGTACAGTGCGCAGCCAGTTGATCGAGTTCAAGATTCGAATACGGCGGGTTGTCTCCGGCAAGCACCGCCTTCATCAAACGCAAGGTGATCAGATCCGGGAAACGACGATTCGGTGCCGTGGAATGCATGTAGTCCTCGACCGCCAGGCCGAAATGGCCGATGGGCGGGGCGTCAGGATGCTCGACCACATATTCTCCCGCCCCCATCAACTTGACGATGACCAGGGAAATGTCCGGGAAACGCAGTGGATCGATCCTGTGCCGAAAGGCCAGGAAATCCTCCAGTGCTTTGCCATCCGGCTTGTCCGGCAGACTGACTCCATAATCAGCGACATATTCGACAATCCTTTGCCAGCGTTCGGGAGAGCGGACCACGCGTCTAAGCGAGGGGCTGCCCTGGGCGGCTAAAAAACGGGCAGTACAGCCATTGGTAGCGATCATCAATTCCTCGATAAGCTGCCGCGCCCGGTTATGTGCCTGCTGACGAATGGCCGTGAGGCGCTCCCCTTGGAACAACGCCCTTGGCTGGAAGGTTTCGAATTCCAGAGCGCCTTGCGCACGACGCAATACGCGCAGTTTTTGGGCCAGTTCATCCTGCATGCGTAGCTGGTCACTCATTCCGTCAATGGCGCGCGCCGCGGCGGGTAGCTCACCTTTGCCTTCGATCCAGGCCGAGACGGTGTCATAGGCCAACTGGGCCTTGTTCCGCACCAAGGCCCGGTAAACATTCGAAGCCACAAGAATCCCGTCATCTGAAAAATGCATCTCGGTGACCATCGCCAGGCGATCCTTTCCGGGATTGAGGGAGGTCAGGTCGGTGCACAACGGCTCGGGCAACATCGTAAAAATGCGCGCTGAGGTATAGACCGAGGTCGTGTTGATTCGCGCATGATCATCGATTGCCGACCCTTTTTTGACCACAGCATCAACATCGGACACCGCGACAAAAACCCTTGCTCCGCCGCGCGGTAGAGGCTCAATGGCGGTCAATTGATCGAGGTCCCGGGAGTCGTCGTTATCTATCGAACACCAGGGTAGTCCGGTCAGGTCGCGAATGCCCTGATCGGCTTCGCTCGCCGGTCCGAACAACTCACTTAATTGCCGCTGGGCGTCACGGGAAAACTCAGGCTCCAGGCCGCGACTGAACATTGCCAGAACGGCAATCATCGACAAATTGGCACGATGATTATTCAGCGTGTTTCGCATGATTGCTCCTTGATCAGCCTTTTGCTTGGGCGATCCTTGATTGATTGAATTTGCTGAAAAATACGCGTTTGGCGAACTCAACGCACAGCAAATAGGCCGCGACCATCCCTCCGAGAATAAGGTACAGCTCGGCAGGCGGTGCGACAAAACCGAAATGAATGCCGAGCGGTGTGAAGGGCAGCAGGGCGGCAAGTAGCACCACCGTCAGGGAGGTTGCGATCAGTATGGGGTGGGTCCGGCTACGCAGCGGATTGCCACGCGTCCGGATGATGAAGATGACCAGCACCTGGGTGCATAACGACTCGACAAACCAGCCTGTCTGAAACAGCTTTTCGCCTGCCTGAAGCACCACCAGCAGAATGTAAAAGGTCAGAAAATCGAACAGCGAGCTGATCGAACCGATAACGAGCATGAAATTGCGCACGAAATCGAGGTCGAGTATGCGCGGGGAGCGAGTTTCCACGGCATCCACCTTGTCCAGCGGAATCGGGATCTCGGAAATGTCGTAGAGGATATTATTAAGCAGGATCTGCGTAGGCAGCATCGGCAGGAAAGGCAGAAACAAGGCGGCCCCGGCCATGCTGAACATATTGCCGAAATTCGAGCTAGTGCCCATCAGGATGTATTTCATGATGTTGCCAAAGGTCCGCCGCCCTTCCTGCACGCCCGCATGCAACACATGCAGGTCATGGCGCAGGAGAATCATGTCGGCGGCTTCCTTGGCAACATCCACGGCCGAATCCACCGACAGCCCGACGTCGGCAGCATGCAACGACGGCGCATCGTTGATTCCGTCGCCGAGATAGCCGACCACATGACCACGTGCCTTCAGGGCGCGGATGACCCGTTCTTTCTGGGCTGGATTGACCCGGCAAAAAAGATTGGTACTTTCGACGCGTGCCTGCAGGGCGTGCTCATCCATCCCGGCCAGATCGTTGCCGAGCAGGATGCCTTGCACGGGGATATTCAGCTGGCCGCAGACGTGCCGTGTCACCCGCTCGCTATCGCCTGTCACAATCTTGATCGTCACACCGCTGCGTGCCAAGGCGGCAAGCGCCGAGGCCGCACTTTTCTTGGGTGGATCAAGAAATGCCGCGAAGCCGGCCAGCACCAACTCGGTTTCATCACCGATCACGGCATGGGGGTGGTCAGGCGGCACTTGCCGCCAGGCAATCCCCAATACCCGAAAGCCTTCTTCCTCCAGGCCATGTTGTTGCTCGCGGATCGACTCCCGCGCTTCGCCATTGATTGGCAAGACCTGTTCTGCCTTGTTGCCCTCGTAGTGTGAGCACAGGCCGATGATCTCATCGGGCGCGCCTTTTACAACCAGCCAGCGGCATTCCCCGTTATCAATCAGCACCGAGACGCGGCGGCGCTCGAAATCGAAGGGGACTTCATCGATTTTTTTCCAGGCGGAGACATCGATATGCCGGTGGGCCAGGATCGCATCGTCGAGCGGACTTTTAAGTCCTGTCTCGAAAAAACTGTTGCAATAGGCCAGCATCAATACGCGCTCGCTGTCGCAACCCGTCGGGTCCACATGGCGCTCAAGCTCGATTTTGGCTTCGGTCAAGGTGCCCGTCTTGTCCGTGCACAGGATGTCCATCGACCCCAGGTCCTGAATTGACGACAGGCGCTTGACGATCATGTGCTGCCTGGCCATGCGTATCGCCCCGCGGGAAAGTGTGACCGAGACCACCATCGGCAGCAGTTCCGGCGTCAGGCCCACGGCCAGGGCGACAGCAAACAGAAAGGACTCCAGCCAGGGTTTCTGGAATAGGGCATTGACCAGCAGGACGAACATCACCATCAGGATGGTGAGGCGCATGATCAGCATGCCGAAGCGGCGGGTGCCCAACTCGAATGAGGTCGGCTCGGCGGGTTTTGAAATACTCTCTGCGATGCTCCCGATTTCCGTATCGCGCCCGGTCTTGACTACCAGGATCAAGGCGCTGCCGCTGATGACAATGGTGCCCATGAAAACAGCGTTGCTCGCCTGTTGCAAGTCGTCGCCGCCGCCGAGACTATTGCCCGGATGCTTTTCAACTGGATAGGTTTCACCGGTCAACAGCGATTGCTTGACAAATAGGTCATGCGCTTCGAGCACCAGACCATCGGCCGGAACCAGATCGCCCGCCGCCAGGAACACCAGATCGCCAGGAACCAGTTCGCTGACCATCAGCGTCTGGCGAATTCCGTCACGCAATACCGAAGCACGAACGGAAACGACCTGTTTCAGTTTTTCGGCGGCAAGGTTGGCGCGATGTTCCTGAACGAGGTCCAGAGTGACACTCAGCAGGACGATCAGGGTGATGATGACAAAGTTGGTCAATTCACCCATCAGTGCCGATACCGCGCTGGCCGCCAATAAAATCAGAACCAGCGGATTCTTGAAGCGCGAGAGAAATTGGCGCGATAAATTGTTGCGCCCCCCCTCATGCAAGGTATTGGGGCCGAATTGGGCAAGCAGCTTGTTGGCTTCAGAACTATCCAAGCCTTTATTAGCGTTCAGGCTTCCCAACTCTAGTTCAACATTTGCTCTAACCCACCAAGCCTTAGCCGTGGCCTTCTGTGATTGCATCGCTCATCCTTCGGGTGACTGGCGATCAATGTTTCATAATAGGCCGATTTCTGGCTCGCTGAGGAGCAATCATGGGCCAGCGATAAGCTGGTAACTCGCGCTGGAGACACGTGCTCCCGGTAACGAACCCTTGGTCGATCCGGCAATCCATCAGGCTCCGATCAACAACCAAGGAGTCTGAAATGGAATACCTAGAAAAGCGTCATGCCTGGAACAAAGGCAAGCTAGTTGGCCAGAAACCACCATTCAAACCAAAGGACATTTGGGCAATTCGGTTCTATCTTCAAAATGTACATGCGGTCCGTGATTTGCCCATGTTCAATCTGGCCATCGACAGCAAACTCCGAGGCTGCGATCTCGTCAGTCTGCGTGTACGAGACATTGCACATGGGAGCCAAATTCTCTCTAGGACCATGGTCACCCAGAGTAAAACGCAGAGGCCAGTGCAGTTTGAACTGACAGAACCGACCAGGGTTTCCGTTGCAGCATGGCTGGAGCAGTCTCATCTGCGAGGGGGTCAGTTCCTTTTTCCCAGCCGAATGGCGAGATCAGTTCATATCTCGACCCGCCAATATGCGAGGATCGTCCATCACTGGGCAGAAGCTGCAGGACTAGATTCAGTAATCTACGGGACGCATTCGATGCGACGAACGAAAGCGACCTTGATCTACAAACGCACCAAAAACCTGCGAGCCATTCAACTTTTACTTGGCCATTCAAAGCTTGAAAGCACAGTTCGCTACCTCGGTATTGAAGTAGACGATGCCTTGGAAATCTCCGAGCAGACTGAAATCTGATGAGCAATGGGCGGTCGCACCATGCGACCGCTTTGCCGTCACTTTGCTGCCAATTGAGAGCGGATTGAGTGGCAAGCGTTATTGGTTAACCCTTGCGTTTCATTTCAGTCGTGACACGTAAGTGTGGTGCCGGGAACTCTTCGTGGGGTGCCCACCTACTTTAATTGCGGGGGACACCTCTGACTTGCTCCAGTCTGCGGTGACAAGCTGTCAGTAAGGCTCTGATGGCGCCTGCGTTGTTTCTATTCTGGTGTGCAAAGGAAAACGCTGTTGTCCTATTTTGCGTTGCGGCAAATCAATTGCAACCTAATACCACGCCGGGGGTCTGACTTAAGTGGCACATCTTGTGCCACTGGCAAGCGAGAGGAAATGCAATGCCAAACCGCAAAATTTCCGAGGTTATCGGACACAGACCCTTCCCAAGCATTACGAAATCGACTTCAGTTCGAGATGCGGCAATCATCATGAGGGAATGGCAGTCATCTGCAGTCTTGATCTTAGAAGATGGTTTATTGATCGGCATTTGTACTGAGCGGGACATTGTTTTTCGTGTTGTTGCGCAGGCCTGCGATCCATCTTTGATTCAAGTGGGGACAATCATGACGTGTGATGTCCAGACCATTCACTCCAGCAAACCGTTTGGCCATGCTTTGCATTTGATGTACGAAGGTGGATTCAGACACCTGCCAGTGATTGACTGGCGTGGTCGTCCGATCGGTCTATTGGCTGCTCACGATGCACTGGATGCCGATGGATTACAGATGGAACAGGAGTTGGTTCGTCGTGAAGAAATTACAGTCATTTTGTAAGGCGACGACGGGCTCTGACAGGAAAAATCATGGAACACGCTATCCATAACATGAGCAATCTGTTCGCTCAGCTTGGCAAACCTAACGATGAATTTGCAATTTCCCGTTTCATTGACACTCATGCGCCGTTACCGAATGGCACACGATTACATGAAGCAAGTTTCTGGACGATTGCACAAGCGAACTTTTTATCTGAGGCCATTAGTGATGATGCCGATTGGGCTGAAGTCGCCGATGATTTGAATGTCATGCTGCATGGCAGACACTAGCTTGCTGGGTTGTGCGTGATGACATTGCGCATCGAGCGCGATTCCTTTGGTGTCGTCAGCGTTCCCAGCGAACGATATTGGGGTGCCCAAACCCAACGTGCGATTGAGCACTTCAACATTTCATGCGAACGCATGCCTATCGAGCTGGTTTTTGCCCTTGCTCAGATAAAGTCAGCGTGCGCTCAGACGAACTGCAATCTCGCTCTGCTTCCCCCCAACAAGAGTCTGGCAATTGTTCAGGCTGCCAACGAGGTATTGTCAGGGCAACACGAAGCTGAATTTCCGCTTTCGGTATGGCAGACCGGATCTGGCACTCAAAGCAACATGAACATGAATGAGGTGTTAGCCAATCGAGCATCAGAGCTGATGGGTGGGGGCCGTGGGGAAGGGCGCCTCGTACATCCTAACGATGACGTCAACAAGGGGCAGTCTTCCAATGACGTGTTTCCTTCTTCCATGCACGTTGCTGCCGTTCTTTCCATCGAGAGCAATCTGCTGCCAGCCCTCACTCAATTGCGTCAAACGCTTGCCAAGAAATCGGTCGAATTTTCGCAGATCGTGAAGATCGGCCGAACACACCTGCAGGATGCGACACCGCTAACGCTAGGACAGGAGTTTTCAGGTTATGTCGCCCAGCTTGATCATGCTGAACAGTTGATCAAAGCGATTGTTCCTTCGCTGTACCAACTTGCCATCGGCGGTACGGCAGTAGGAAATGGCCTGAATACGCATCCTGAATTTGGGGATCGTGTTGCTGCTCAACTTGCTGTAGTTAGCGGAATCCCCTTCGTATCGGCTGATAACAAATTTGCCGCATTGGCAAGTCATGACGCTCTGGTTGCCACGCACGGGGCGCTAAAAACCTTAGCCGTCGCCTTGATGAAAATTGCCAACGATATCCGCTGGCTTGCATCGGGGCCGCGTTGTGGTTTTGGAGAGATCACGCTACCCGAAAACGAACCGGGTAGTTCCATCATGCCCGGCAAGGTTAACCCGACCCAGTGCGAGGCACTGACCATGATTTGCTGTCAGGTGATGGGTAATGATGTGGCCATCAGTATTGGTGGCGCCTCGGGCAACTTTGAATTGAATGTTTTCAAGCCCATGATCGCACATAATTTTTTGCAAAGCGTTCGTCTTCTGGCCGATGGTATGCACAGTTTTAATCGCCATTGTGCTCGTGGTATCGAGGCTGAAGTGGAACGGATTACCGAATTGCTCGGCCAATCCCTCATGCTGGTTACTGCGTTGGTTCCCCATATCGGCTACGACAAGGCTGCTGAGATAGCCAAGAAAGCCCATCACGAACATCTTTCATTACGGGATGCTGCCCTTAAGCTGGGCACGGTATCGTCAGACGAATTTGATTCCTGGATGAAGAGTGGATTTCAGCAATTCGCCGGGTATGGCGAATTGCTAGCAACTAGATAATCTTTCAAAGACTGAGATGATTTGGCACTTTGCGTTTGGCTGGTAACTGGCGATTAGCAGCCTGATTATGTGCAAAAGATGAAGGACTGCTTTGGCCGAGTTCCAGGCCAACGTCTCCAGCTTTAACTATTCAATCTTGATTCTGCGCTAGCCTGTTCGAGTAGTTTCACCAGAGCAAGAATGGCGCGATTCACCGGTGTCCGGATTCCAAGCACGGCCGCTCGGTGCACGACATATCCATTGATGTAGTCGATTTCGCTTCGCCGGCCGCGCGCGACATCGTGAGCCGTTGAAGAAATTTGCGTGGACATCGATTGCGCAATACCGGCAACGACGGAACGAATGTCATCCTGCACGCTCACCCCATCGGCCTTGGCGACTTCAAGGCATTCATCGACGAGATCGTCGATGACCTCTCTGACGCCATCGCCGACAACAAGCCGTCCGTAGGGCATTTGCGTTATTGCAGAGAGTCCGTTGTAGGCGCAATTGATCACCAGTTTTGCCCAGAGCTGGCCTGCTACATCGTCGGAGATGCTAACCCGGACGCCCGCGCGGGCAAACTCGGCGACAACCTCAGAATCCCCGGCAAATTGGCCAATGACCAGTTCGCCGCGTCCGTGGTGGCGGAGGTGTCCGGGCCCAGCCATTTCGGTAGCGACGTAGACGACAGCCGGATATACCGGGCGACCAAGGAACTGCTGGAGGCGTTCAGCGTTGTCGTAGCCGTTTTGTAAGCTCAAAACGATCGCCTCGGGGTCGAGATGCGGCGCCATGTCTTTGGCTGCCTGCAAGGTGTCGTTTGATTTGACACAGCAAAGTACCAGCTTTGCGCCTGTAACAGCCGCGGCATCGGTACTGGCGGACACCGGCACCTGTTCGTCAAAAGTTTGTGTCTGCATGCGCAACCCGGCGCAACGAATGGCATCGACATGGGCAGCGCGGCCAATCAGCACCACGTCCCGCCCGGCACGAGCGAGCATTCCGCCATAAAAGCAGCCGACTGCGCCAGCCCCCAGGATTGCGGTCTTCATATCCTGTTCTCGTTCCATTGCATGGTTTTCAAGGCATCTACTCTACACAGGATCGAAGTGTGGCCGGTCGAATTTGCAAAGTAGGTGATTCCTGAATGAAGCCTATGCCATAGGGTGAAAAGTCAGGGTCGATTTCGGGTCACTGGCGCATAGCCTTCCGATTCTGGCTAGAGGCCTAAGGTTGGCCGTGGCCGAGCACCAGCCGATGGTGTTGGGCTGTTCATTGGCCTGTTCGCTGGCCTTTGCCACCTTAGAACCAATCAGTGCGTTCGGTCCGCCGAGGCTGCGTACTGCGTTCGAATCCAATCACTTGGATTTGTGGTATTCCGACACCAGAACAATTGCCTTGAGCCGCATGATGTCTTTCAGCATGCGCATTTTCCGGCCATGCTCCTGGTGCGCCAGGTCGTAAATTTGCTTGCGTAGCGTTTCATCGCAGCCTTCAGGAAAACTAAGGGACCACTGCGTGAAATAGGTATCGTAGCTGTCGATGGTCTTGATCAGCTCAAACCTGAGTTTCTCCCGGCTCTTCGGCGGGATAGACGCCAATATGTCGTCAATATCGGCATCGTAATCGTGGCCTCGCAGATTGTTCGCAATGGGGAATTCGATGATGTGGGTCATGAGCCGTTAACCTTTTTATGTCGAAATCGCGTCGAGCAGAACGGTGCGTGCTTTCGCGATGCGTACGAATTGCTCGTGGCTTCCCCCAACGTCGGGATGGGCTTTCTGGGCGAGCCGTCGGAATGCGGTATTGACCTCGCGTCGATCGATCTTTCCATCGGACGGCAACTCCAGCACTTCGCGATGTTCCCGCTCGTCCGAGGCTTGGCGTCCGGCTTGGGGTCTGCCTTGGTGGCCGTAGAAGCGCGCAAATTCCTCATTCATTCGCGCCTGGGCAGCTTGGCGCAGGATTCTTGACTCGCGTTTCAATGCCGCTTGGTCTTCTTGCCAACGCAGGCGCGACATAACGAGACAGGCCGCAAAGGCGATTCTGCCGTGGGCCTCCAATTCGTCGAGACTGAATGGGCCAACCATGTCAAAGGGTTCTGCCAGCCATGCTTTACTGCCACTGGCGCCAGTTTCGACGTAGCCCAGGGCTGCGGTGGTGACCAGGCCGAGCTGGCCATTCCAAATGACCCATTCTTCGTCATCCTTAGCGGCATGGGTGTCATGCATGCCTCGCCCTCCGGGCATGGTTATCGGCGCGATATTGACAGGTCAGCGGACTGCCGCCAGAAGCGAGTCTGTCCCATGCCGCGCTGGTATCGGCATTGCCGGAGGGTTGAATTGAAGGAAACATGACAGGAATCGCCCGTTTGAACGCTGTTTCCGACGGGAATGCAAGTAGCGCACCAATAGAGGCCAACACCAAGGATCCCACCTACGGAATATCCTCGTATTCATCGAATGTTTACCGACCCGCAGCTCTTTAGCGGCAGTTGACCGGCGCATTGCTGCCCAATTTGGGCAAAGGCCTTATCGTCGGCGATGGCTGACAAGGCGACAGCCATCCTCTGCAGATTTTCACGAACCCGGCACGTTTTCCACGGACAGCATCAATCCCGGCCGCCAAACTTCCCCTCGACTTTTCTCCATATTTCGACAATACTTGAAATATGGAAACCTTAAACGCTGCCGAACTTCTTGCTGCCCTTGGGCATGAATCCCGTCTCGCCATCTTCCGCATGCTGATCGAGGCTGGCCCGCAGGGGATGTATGCGAGTGCGATTGGCGAGCGGCTGGGCATGGCGCCGGCGACGCTCTCTTTCCACCTGGCGCATCTGACCCGCGTCGGGCTGATCAGCGGCGAGCGTGAAAGTCGCTTCATTCATTACTCGGCCAATTACGCGACGATGGATGAACTGATCGCCTTTCTCACCGCCAATTGCTGCCAGGGCGAAAGCTGCCTGCCGAAAACCACCTGCTGCGACACCACCGAGAAGCGTCGCGCCAAACTCCCCGCCAACGAGGAAACACCCCAATGAAAACCGTCTTGGTGCTGTGCACCGGAAACTCCTGTCGCTCGCAGATGGGCGAAGCGATCCTGAACCACGACCTGGCCGGCTTGGTACATGCCGTTTCGGCCGGGACCAAGCCGCAACCCAAGGTGGCCGAAGGGGCCATCGAGGCGCTGCGCCTGATCGGCCTACCGACCGAGGGGCTGTTCCCCAAGGATATCGACACGCTGCTCGACACGCCGATCGACCTTGTGGTCAGCGTGTGCGACAACGCCAAGGAGACCTGCCCGGTCTTCCCGCGGCCGACGCCGCGCATCCATGTGCCGTTCCACGACCCGCACGGCGAGCCGCTGGCAAGCTTCGTCGCCGTGCGCGACGACATTCGTGCCCGTTTGGTGCCCGCGGTGCGCGCCGCGCTCGGTTTGGAGGCTTGAACCATGTCGGCGCAATGTGAAATCACCGCCAAGGCCGCCAGCGGCGCGCCGATGAGTGTGTTCGAGCGTTTTCTGACGGTTTGGGTTTTTCTCTGCATCGTCACCGGCATTGCACTGGGCCAGTTGGCGCCCGGCGTCTTTCAGGCCATCGGCCGGCTGGAGGTGGCGCAGGTGAACCTGCCGGTCGGGCTGTTGATCTGGGTGATGATCATCCCGATGCTGGTGAAGGTGGATTTTGGTGCGCTGGCTGAAGTGAAGCAGCATGTGCGCGGCATCGGCGTGACGCTCTTCGTCAATTGGCTGGTCAAGCCCTTCTCGATGGCCCTTCTCGGCTGGCTCTTCATTCGCAACCTGTTCGCGCCGCTGTTGCCGGCCGAGCAGCTAGACAGCTACATCGCCGGCCTGATTTTGCTGGCCGCCGCGCCGTGCACCGCGATGGTCTTCGTGTGGAGCCGGCTGACCAATGGGCATCCGCTATTCACTTTGTCGCAGGTGGCAATCAACGACACCATCATGGTCTTCGCCTTTGCGCCGCTGGTTGCCTTCCTGCTCGGCATTTCGGCGATCACCGTGCCGTGGGACACGCTGTTGACCTCGGTGGTGCTTTACATCGTGATTCCCGTCGCACTCGCCCAATGGTGGCGCAAGGCGCTGCTGGCCAAGGGCCAGGCGGCTTTCGACGCGGCGATGGAAAAGATCGGCCCATGGTCGATCTCGGCTCTGCTGCTGACGCTGGTGCTGCTCTTCGCCTTCCAGGGCGAGGCCATCCTCAAGCAGCCGCTGGTCATCGCGCTGCTCGCCGTGCCCATCCTGATCCAGGTGTTTTTCAACTCGGCGCTGGCTTACTGGCTGAACAAGGCGGTTGGCGAGAAGCACAACGTCGCCTGCCCGTCGGCCCTGATCGGCGCTTCCAACTTCTTCGAACTGGCGGTCGCCGCCGCCATCAGCCTGTTCGGCTTCGAATCGGGTGCGGCGCTGGCTACCGTGGTCGGCGTATTGATCGAAGTGCCGGTCATGCTGCTGGTGGTGCGCGTGGTCAATGCCAGCAAGGGCTGGTACGAGGCGGCATAGCCAAGCCGCGAAGCAAAGGGAGCCCAACATGAACTGGCTGATCACCGCGTTACAAGGAGGCCTCGATAGCCTGGCCTCTTACCTGGCAGCCCATGTGCTGCTCTGTCTGGTGCCGGCATTTTTCATTGCCGGGGCGCTGTCGGCGCTGGTGCCGCAGCAGTCCATCATTCGCTTCCTCGGGCCGAATGCGCCGAAATGGAAGTCCTACACGGCGGCGGCCGGCGCGGGCAGCCTGCTGGCCGTGTGCTCCTGCACCATCCAGCCGCTGTTTGCCGGCATCTACAAGAAAGGCGCCGGCCTCGGCCCAGCCATCACCTTCCTATTTTTCGCACCGGCGGCGAACATCCTCGCCCTGGCCTACACCGGGGTCGCGCTGGGGGCCGAGTTCGCCATCGCCCGCATCCTGCTCTCACTGTCCTTCGGCATCGGCATTGGCATGATCATGGCCATCGTCTTCCGTGAGACGGACGTCGCCCGCCTGGCCGATGCCCAGACTTTTGCCGAAGGCGGCGGCATTCCGGGCAAAACGCTCCTTTTCATCGGGGCGCTGGTGGCGCTGCTGATCTCCGGCACGCTCAAGCTCGATTTCCTGAAAACCGTGCTGCTCGACGCCGAACTGCCCTGGCAGGGTGCCAGCGCCATCCAGCAAACCCTCGACCGCTGGGTTCCGGTCAACGAAGCCATCGGCGCGGAAGGTTTGAGCCTGCAAGGGGCCATCCTGATCGGCCTGCTGGCGAGCATCGGCGTCTTCGCCTGGCGCGGCTTGGGCAAGGTGGATGAGGGTTTCAACCGCTTCACGCCCATCGCCCTCGGCTTGACGGTGGCGACGCTGGCCTTCGCCGCCCTCGGCTTCAAGGTGGTCGATAGCGGCATCGCACTGACGGTGACCGGCCGCACCCTGGCCGTGACGCTGTTCTGCCTGCTCCTGCTGCCGCTGGCCCGGCGCTTCGAGGCCTGGGACGTGCAGCAATGGCTGTGGGAAACCTGGCGTTTCGTGAAGCAGATCTTTCCGCTGCTGATCGTCGGCGTTTTCCTGGTTGGCGTCATCCGCGTCTTCATCCAGCCCGAATGGATTCGCAGCCTGGCCGGCGAAAACACCCTGCTGGCCAACCTGGCCGGCGTCGTCTTCGGGGTCTTCATGTATTTCCCGACCCTCGTCGAGGTGCCGATCGCCAAGATGTTCCTGTCGCTCGGCATGCATCCGGGGCCGCTCATCGCCTACCTGATGGCCGATCCGGAACTCTCCTTGCAGAGCATCCTGATCACCGCGGCCATCATCGGCAAGCTGCGCGCCTGGACTTACGTGGGGCTGGTTGCGCTATTCTCGACCGTGTCCGGACTAAGCTACGGCGCCTGGGTCAATGGCATGTCGCTATGGATGCTGGTCGCGATCATCGGCGGCTTTGTCGCCCTGATCGTCGGCACCTTGCATTTGATTGAAACCCGCCGCAAGGCTTGAAAGGGAGAACATCATGCTGATCAAGATTTTGGGTAGTGGCTGCGCCAAGTGCAATCGCCTGGAACAACTGACCCGCGAGGCCGTGGCCGAACTTGGCCTGAGCGCCGAATTCGAGCATGTGAAGGAAATGGACAAGATCATGGCCTATCCCATCATGACGACGCCGGCCCTGGTGGTCGATGAAGAGGTCAAGGTCTCCGGACGGATTCCGAGCAAGGACGAGTTGCTGGGCTGGCTGAAGGGCCACTGAATGTCCTTCCCCGCACTCTGCCTGCGCTAGAGGGGCAGATGCTTTGGCCGGGGCCCCTGCCCCGTTTTTTGCCCAGATAGGGCAGTGCACCGCAGCAGTCGGCTAGCGACCGGCAGGGCATCGTTGTGCGCTGAGCGAGGCCGATGCAAGCCTGCGACATATTGCCGCATTTAAGAATTCCCTAATTCTCAGGGTCTATAAATGAAGTGAGGGTTGGCCACCCAGGTTTCGCTCACCGACCCGTGGCAGTTCTGATCGTTTTTCCAGTGAAGGAGAACATCATGCGTCGCTTCCATCTCCGCTCCGCCCTGGCCCTGCTCGTTCTCGGGCTCGTCTCGACCACGACCCCTGCCGCCAGCGAGCCGATCTACGGCAGCCAGTTGATGACCCGCCAGGAACGCATCGAGCACCGGCAAACCCTGCGCAGCCTGAAAACCCAGCAAGAGCGCGATGCCTACCGGGCCGAGCACCATCAAAAAATGCAGGAACGCGCCAAGGCGCGTGGCGCCCAGCTACCCGATGCTCCGCCGCAACAAGGCATGGGCATGGGCCCCGGCCCGGGAATGGGTGGCATGGGTGGCGGTGGCATGGGACCGCGTGGCGGCCGCTAGGCTTGGTCGCTTAGCTGCTCGGTTGCCAGCTTCAGAACATCCGCTGCAACGTGTTTCGCCCCGCCGCAGGCCGTATCGCGCATGGGTCGCCAACATCGTCCGGAAGGTGGTGTTGCATGGAGCCCACCAGCAATTCGCCCTAGTGCCATTTATTGCTTAATGTTTTATTAGAGTTTGCTTATAATCTACACAAGCATGCCTGCGGATACATAGTTACGGTTCGGCTTGGGGAGGTCGGAACGTGGCACATAAAGAGGAGGCCACATGTTCACTCATGTGCGCGGGATCGTCTGTCTTGGTTTGCTGACGCTATCCCTGATGCTGAATGCCGCGGAAAATCCCGGCACACCGCCGACCGGCGCCAAGCCGATATCGGCTTCAACCACCGACCACAGCCAGCTGGAAGCGCTGAAAGGCCCGTTCAAGAGCGGCCCCGAGGTGACCAAGGCCTGTTTGAGCTGCCACAACAAGGCGGCCCATCAGGTCATGAAGAGCATCCACTGGACCTGGGAAGCAACCAGCCCGACCACCGGCAAGAAGCTGGGCAAGAAGTGGGCGGCCAACAACTTCTGCGGCTCGACGCTTTCCAACGAAACGCGCTGCACCAGTTGCCACGCCGGCTACGGCTGGGTCGACAAGAATTTCGACTTCGCCAACCAGGACAACGTCGACTGCCTGGCCTGCCATGACACCACCGGCACCTACAAGAAATTCGGCACCGACGCCGGCCACCCGCTCTACGCCGACCGCGAGTTCGAGCCGATGGAAGGTCCGCCGGGCAAGAAACAGTTCAAGGCCCCGGACCTGACCAAGATCGCCCAGCACGTCGGCCAGCCCGGCCGTGCCAACTGCGGCGCCTGTCACTTCAATGGCGGCGGCGGCGATGCGGTCAAGCATGGAGACCTCGATTCCTCGCTGAAGAACCCGCCGCGCGAACTCGATGTGCATATGGCCAAGGACGGTGCCAATATGGTCTGCGCCGACTGCCACACCTTCAACGCGCACCAGCCTTCCGGCAGCCGCTACGCCGCCACGGCCAAGGACAAGCACGGCTTCGACCTGCCCAAGGACGACCACAACCGCGCCACCTGCGAATCCTGTCACGGCTTCACGCCGCACAAGGAAGCCAAGATCAACAATCACACCAGCAAGGTGGCCTGTCAGACCTGCCACATTCCCGAGTTTGCCCGGGGCGGCATCGCCACCAAGATGCTGTGGGATTGGTCGACCGCCGGCAAGATGGGGGCGGACGGTAAGCCTCTGTTCATCAAGGACGAGCACGGCCATCTGAAGTATTCGGCGGCCAAGGGCGATTTCAAGTATGGCGAGAACGTCCGTCCTGAATACAAGTGGTACAACGGCGTCGTGCATCAGATCAGCATTACCGACAAGCTCGACGGCCTGATCGATGCCAAGGGCGTGCTCGAACTGAACCGCGTCGAAGGCTCGGCCAGCGACCCGAACGCCCGCATCTGGCCGTTCAAGGTCATGCACGGCAAGCAGCCCTACGACCCGGTGAACAAGACGTTGGTGGTCAATCACGTTTATGGCGACGACGACACGTCGCTGTGGCGCAACTACGACTACGCCAAGTCGATCAAGGCCGGCATGGATTACGCCGGACTGCCCTACAGCGGCAAGTTCGACTTCGTCGAAACGCGCATGAACTGGTTCATCACCCACATGGTGGCGCCGAAGGACAAGGCCGTACCCTGCCAGGACTGTCACACGCGCAGCGCCGAGGGCCGCCTGGCCGCCATCACCGACATCTATCTGCCTGGCCGCGACACCCATGGCTGGCTCGACCTGCTCGGCGGCCTGATGATCGCCGGCGCCATCGGCGGCGGCCTGGTGCACGGTCTCGTGCGCATCGCGACCCGTCGCAAGGAGAAGGCAAAATGAGCGAACGCATCTACATCTACAAGCGCTACGAGCGTTTCTGGCACTGGTCGCAAGCGCTGCTGATCATCGGCATGATGATCACCGGCTTCGAGGTGCATGGCAGCTACACGCTGATCGGTTTCCAGAAAGCCGTGCAACTGCACAGTCTGGCGGCCTGGACCCTGCTCACCCTGTGGGCCTTCACCATCTTCTGGCAATTCACCACCGGCGAATGGCGGCAATACCTGCCCTCGCTGAAGAATGTCGGGGCGATGATCAAGTACTACACGGTGGGCATCTTCACCAATGCGCCGCACCCCTTCCACAAGACCGTGGTGCAGAAGCACAACCCGCTGCAACGCCTGGCCTACCTCGCGCTGCTCGCCTTCATCTCGCCGCTGATCTGGGGCACGGGCATCTTCTACCTGTTCTACGGCGACTGGACGAAATGGGGCATCGATCAAAGCCTGTCGCTGGAATGGGTGGCAACGCTGCATGTGCTCGGCGCCTACATGATCACTGCCTTCTTCTTCATCCACGTCTACCTGACCACCACCGGCCACACGATCTTCGCCCATATCAAGGCGATGATCACCGGCTGGGAAGAGGTGGACGAGAAGCACTAGTTTCCAGAGCGTCACTTCTTGCGTGACTTTTGGCGGGGCTCGTCCCCGCCGTTTTTTTGCCTTTTTGGCCGGAGCACCGCAGCAGTCGCCTCTTGTGTCAATTGCGGCAGCGCATGAAACGGATTGCGCCAATATTGGCAGCCGAACGCCACCACACTGCGAGAGCGCTCTTTGAATCAATGAGTTAGCTGAATATCGCGAGCTGGCACGCCTATTGATAAGCATTTGCTAATTTACATTTCTCAAGGACATCCGATGACCACCTGCACCTGCCAGGGCGAATCCTTCGCCGTTTGCGACCGCCCGGCCCGGCGCCAGTGGATGATGGCCACTGTCGGCGTCGGCGGCGCTTTGACGCTGACCGCGCTGGCCCCCTTCGTCTCCAGCCTGCTGCCATCGGAACGCGCCCGCGCTGCCGGGGCACCGGTCGAGGTCGATATCGGCAAGCTCGCGCCCGGCGACATGATGGTGGTCGAATGGCGCGGCAGGCCGGTGTGGATACTGCACCGCACGCCGGCCATGCTGGCGGCGCTGAAGAAAGCCGAGCCGATGCTGGCCGATCCGCATTCGGAAAAGAATCAGCAGCCGGCCTACGCCACCAACGAAACCCGCTCGCGTAACCCGGAACTGCTGGTCGCCGTCGGCATTTGCACCCACCTTGGCTGCTCGCCGTCGCCGGCCTTCACGCCCGGCGATCCGGCCCTCGGCGCCGACTGGCCGGGCGGCTTCCTTTGCCCCTGCCACGGCTCGACCTTCGATTTCGCCGGCCGCGTCTTCAAGAACAAGCCGGCCCCGACCAACCTCGAAATACCGCCGCACCAATATCTGAGCGACAGCCGCCTGATCATCGGCAGCGACGAACAAGACAAGGCCTGACCATGAAAATCGCCATCACCAGCCAGAACCGCCGCAGCATCACTGCCCATGCCGGCAAATGCCGCAATTTCTGGATCTACGAAATCGAATCCGGCCAACTGAAAGGCCGCAGCCTGCTTGAAATCCCGCTCGAAGCAACCTTTCACGCCAATCACGAAGACATTGCGCCGGAACTCGCCGACATCGGCGTGCTGATCACCGGCAGCCTCGGCAACAACCTCTACCTGCGCCTGATACAGCGCGGCATCCTGCCCATCGTCACCGGCGAAGAAGACCCCGAGCGGGCCTTCATCGCCTATATTGAAAATACGCTGGAGCCGCTCTCCGTCATCCACAACAACGATTGCCATGAACATGCCCATTGATCCGCCGCCCGCCCCTGCCGCACACAGCGCTGCCGACCTGTCCTACCGCGCCCTGCTCGCCGCCTCGCTATTGAGCGGCATGTTGAGCAGTGCCTGGGCGGCCGATGCCCAGCTGGTCGTCAATCTGCAAGGCGTGCGCGACGAGGCCGGGCAATTGCGTGTTTCGCTCTACGCCGAGCCCGACAGCTTCCGCAAGGAAGACAAGGCGCTGCGCGTGCTCACCCAGCCCGCCGCCAAGGGCGATGCCCGCCTCGTCTTCGCCGATGTGCCGCCCGGCCGCTATGCGGTGATGGCCTATCACGACGAAAACGCCGACAACAAACTGAACCTGCGCTTCGGCATGTTCCCGACCGAAGGCTACGGCCTCTCCAACAACCCGAAGGTGATGGGGCCGCCGAAATTCGCCGACAGCGCCTTCGAAGTCGCCGCGCCCGAAACCGTCATCGATCTCCGCCTGAACTACTAGCCCCGGAACCCAACATGTCCGCATCCTCACCCCGCATCGTCATCCTCGGCGCCGGTTTCGCCGCCCTCTCCGCTGCCCGCGCCCTGCGCAAGCGTGCGCCGCAGGCCGACATCTCGCTGGTCGCGCCCAAGCCGGAATTCGTCTACCTGCCCAGCCTGATCTGGCTGCCGGCCGGCATTCGGCAGGGCAAGGACCTGATCGTGCCGCTGCAGCACTTCCTGAACAAATACCGCATCGGTTTCATCAGCGGCAGCGTCGCCGGCCTGGCCGACGGTGGGCGCACGGTGCTGACCGACCGCGGCCAGGTCGCAAACGACGCCCTGCTGATCGCCACCGGCGGCCGTTTCCTCAAGGGCATGCCGGGCATCGAACATGCGCTGACGCTTTGCGAAGGCGTGCCGGCGGCCGAGGAAATCTCCCGGCGCATCGCCGCCATGCCTGGCGGCAGCATCGCCTTCGGCTTCGGCGGCAACCCGCAGGAGCCTTCCGCCATGCGCGGCGGCCCGATGTTCGAGCTGCTCTTCGGCGTCGACACCCTGCTCCGCCAGCAAGGCCGGCGCGAGCGCTTCCAGCTCACCTTCTTCAACGCTGCCGCCGAACCGGGCAAACGCCTCGGTGAAAAAGCCGTGCAAAACCTGCTGGCCGAAATGAAGCGGCGCGACATCGACACCCACCTCGGCGAGAAGATCCTCGGCTTCACCGAGCGCGTGGTCAAAACCGAAACGGCCGAACTGCCGGCCGACCTCATCCTCTTCATGCCCGGTCTGACCGGCCCGGCCTGGGCGGCGCAATCGGGCATCGAGCTCTCCGCCGGCGGCTTCTTCCCGGCCGACGACTACTGCGCCGTAAAAGGCTGCGAAAAGGTCTGGGTCGCCGGCGACGCCGGCAGCTACCCCGGCCCCGACTGGCTGCCCAAGCAGGCCCACATGGCCGACCTGCAAGCCCGCGCTGCCGCCGAAAACCTGCTGCTCGCCTTGGCCGGCCAGCCGCCGGTAGCCAAGCCGCGGCCGGAGCTGATCTGCATCGTCGATAGCGTCAATAGCGGCATGCTGGTCTACCGCGACGCCAAGCGCAGCCTGATGCTGCCCGCCTCGCGGATTTTCCACTGGGCCAAGCGCTATTTCGAAACGCACTACCTGCGCGCCTTCCGCTGAGGAGAACAGCATGGCTTCCTGGGGCTGCCCGCACGAGATCGACGGCAAATGCACCAAGATCAACCACCAGACCTGCGATCCCGGCATGAAGGGCTGCGTGCTGGCCGGGCGCTACTTCTTCACCGGCCACCAGGCCGAAGACAAGAACGCCCGCTTCCGCGAAAAGCTGGCGCGGGCCGAGGCTGAGCGCAAGAAGAACGCGCTGAAATAGCGCGAGGGCGCTGGCCGAGAACACCGCCCTCGGCCAGCGCTCCATTTTTTGCCCGAAATGGGCAGTGCACCGCAGTAGCGTGGTTGGTGAAATGCTTGGCAACTGTTTGGCGAGTTTCTGCCGTTCTGTCGATTGGCGGCGCGTTGAGGGCGCCGCATGGCCAGCGCGATTGGCTTCCCCGAGAACATCTGGCCTTAACTCGGGTCCAACTGGCAAATGCGCCCTGCTCTCGAATTCAACCGCCGAATCCCCGATCCGCTCGAAAAAGCGACGGCCGAGCACATTCTCGAGATCCGGCAATGGACGGAGAAGCTTTTCTCGGTCAAGGTTTCGCGTTCGCCAAGCTTCCGCTTCACGCCGGGGCAATGGGTGCGTCTAGGCATTTCGAGTGGCAGCGGTCTGCCGGGCAGTGTCATCTGGCGCCCCTACTCGATGGTCAGCGCCGATTACGACGACTATCTCGAATTCTTCTCGATCCTGGTGCCCGGCGGCGCTTTCAGCAGCCGGCTGGCGGCGAGCCATGTCGGTGACACGCTGTTTGTCGAGAAGCAGCCCTATGGCTATCTGACTGCTGCACGCTTCACCGGCGGCCGCCACCTCTGGTTGCTGGCCAGCGGAACCGGCGTCGCCCCCTACCTCTCCATCCTGCGCGACCCGGATGTCTGGCAGCGCTACGAAGAGCGCATCCTGGCCTATAGCGTCAGTTACGCCCGCGAAATCGCCTACCGCGAAGCCTTGGCCGCACTGGCGACCGACGAATTGCTCGGCCCCGACCGTCCGCCCTTGCGCTTCGTGCCCATCGTGACACGCGAGGCTGTGCCAGGAACCTTGCATGCCCGCCTGCCGACCCTGATTGCCGATGGAAGCCTCGAGCGCGCAGCAGGACTCGCCCTCACCCCGGAAGACAGCCGTATCCTCATTTGTGGCAACCCGACGATGCTCGACGATGTTCGCGACGCCCTGGTCGCTCGCGGGCTGCGTTCAGACCGCAGCGCGACACCGGGGCATTTCGCTAGCGAGAATTATTGGTGAGCCGTCCTCTTGAAGGAGGTCAGTGCCGACATGGCAAACTATTATCGGACAAAACCCAACTTGGGACTTTCGTGCCCCAGGCGTTGAGCGGCTGCCCAAAACGCTATTGCAGACGCATCGATACTGCGTCGGTTCAGTCAGCGTCCCGATCGAGCTGTTGATCGTCCATCGAGCAGGGATCGTCGATCGGTTCGATATGCGCCGTTATGTGAGCGCCAGGCACCACTTCACGCAAATCCTTCTCCAGCTTTTCCACCCAATCGTGCGCCACCTGGACAGACCACTGCCCCGGAACAAGGACGTGCAGGCTGATGAAAGTTCGTCGCCCGGCCTGGCGGGTACGCAGGGCGTGGTAGGCGATCTGGTGTTGCGCATAGCCTTGAAGAACGGCCTCGATCTTGCCTAACTCGCTCGCCGGCAGCGCCTCGTCCATCAGCCCGGAGGCAGAGCGCCGCATGAGTTGCGCCCCGGTCCACACGATGTTGCCGGCCACCAGCAGGGCGATCACCGGATCAAGCCAGATCCACCCGGTGAGCGCGACCAGCCCCACGCCGAGGATGACGCCGGCCGATGTCCATACATCGGTCATCAAGTGGTGAGCATCTGCCTCCAGGGTGATCGATTGATGGTCTTTCCCCGCCTTGAGCAGCACTCTGGCAACGACCAGATTCACCACCGAGGCAGCGACGGAAACCAGCAGACCCAACCCGACCGCCTCCAGCGGCTGAGGGTTCAGCAAGCGACCGATGGCGGCGTACCCGATACTCAGTGCCGCCAGTACGATCAGGAAGCCTTCAAAAGCACTGGAGAAATACTCCGCCTTGCTGTGTCCGTAAGGATGATCGTCGTCGGCCGGTTGCTCCGCCAGCGCCAGCATCCAGAGTGCCATCAAGGCGCCGGCAAGATTGACGAAAGACTCGATGGCATCCGACAGCAAGCCGACGGAACCCGTCAGTTGCCAGGCCACGCCTTTCAACAAGATGGTGGCGATTGCCGCAGCAATCGAGATGTAGGCGTAACGTTTCAGGCTGGTCGAAGTCATCAGTTTGTGAAGTGCTTGCGAATTTGGGCTTCAAGGAGTGCGCGCTCCTTCGGTTCCGAGGCATCTTGCAGGGCGTCACGCACCTCGTCGGCAATCTGTTCGAATACGGCCATCACCTTCGGGTCAAAATGGCTCCCGCTATCGTTCCGCAGAATCTCCATGACGCGCTCGAATGGCATCGGTTCCTTGTAGGGACGTTTCGAGGATAGCGCATCGAAGACGTCGGCCAGCGCAAAGATTCGGGCGGCCAGGGGTATCGACTCGCCGGCCAATTGCCGGGGATAACCGCTGCCATCCCACTTCTCATGGTGCCCGGCCACCACCTCATGGGCGCCATCCAGCCAGCCCATGCCTTTGACGATTTCCTCGCCCTGGCTGACGTGGGTGCGCATGATGCGCATCTCCTCGTCGTCGAGACGACCAGGTTTGAGCAGGATGGCATCGGGAATGCCGATCTTCCCGACGTCGTGCAGAAAACTCCCGGCAATCAGCGCTTGCATGGTACTGCCCGCCAGCCCCAGTTCCTCGCCGATGCGCGCAGCGATCCAGGCGACCCGGTAGTTATGGGCACCGGTATCGGAATCGCGCTTGGCGATCGCCCGGCCCAGCGCTTCCATCATCGAAATGTGCGAGTCGAGCACCTCAAGCGTCTTGCGCGTATTTTCGGCCGACAGCTTGACCACAATCGGATATATGGCGACGCCGCAAAGAACGGCCGCCAGACAGGCAATCAGCGCCATTTTCAGCGCCGCCGAGTGAATCTCCTGACGCTGCCACGCCGGAACGATGCGCACGCCTTCAAAGTAGCCGGTAATCGCCCCCGCTTCGGCGCTGCGCAACGGGATGAATACCCGCAGCGCCCACTGTTCGCCAATCCGCAGGCTCTCGTACGAGGCGGCGCTATAGGCCGGCTTATTGTGCTTTGGCAAGCGACCCTCAACCTCCTCGCCAACGTTGGTCAGGGACTCCGCCAGTTTTTCCCCGCGGTGGTTGTAGAGTTCGGCGATATCGAAGAGCCCGCCAGATAAGGTAGCCGCCGCTTTCTCGGCTTTTGCCGCGGCCTCCGGCCCGGTCAATTCGAGCGCATCCGAATGGCGAAGAAAGCGCTTCGATTCTTCCATGGCCAGCGACACGACCTCGTCTTCGGCGCTTTCGGTACTGATGAGCCAGGCGATGGGCGTGGCAATGGCCGCCAGCAAAAAGCTGACCAAGGCGATGCGCCGCGCTGCGCGCTGATTAAATTGATTCAATTGAGCCCCCTGACACCCTATCGCTGCCTTGGCCGACCATCAATGCCGCGACATTTCTTTTCCTTACACTGCCCCATCCTTGGGGAGCCGGACCTGAATCCTCATCCCGCTGCCAGTCGCCGAGCTCTTGTTGGCGGCATAGTCGACCTGCCCACCGTGCAGTTCGGCAATTCTTCCGACAATCGACAAGCCCAGGCCACTTCCCCCGGCAACCGCTGCGTTTTGCCCAGACTCCAGGCTTCGCCAGAATCTTTGGCCAAGATGGGCAAGTTCCTCCTCGGCCACGCCCGGGCCATCATCTTCAACCAGCAAGCTTATTTCAGCGTTAACAGCCTCAATCAAGACCCTGACCCTGCCATTTATCGGCGTGTAGCGGATAGCGTTATCCACCAGATTGCGCACCAGGATCGACAGCCAGGCAGGATTGCCCCGTACCGACAGCCCCTCATCGGCCTTCAACTCGATGTCGATTTCCTTGTTGATGGCCTGCGGCACCAGTTGTCCGACAACCTGCCGCACGAGTTCGGCGAAATCCAGATCGACGAAATCGCCTGGACCGGCCGCATCGACCCGGGCCAACAACAGCAGCTGTTCGACCAGATGGGTCATGCGGTCGCAGCCTTGCAATACGGCATTCAGCGCATGGCGACGCGCCGCATCCTCCGTCGCTCCCAGGGCAACCTGGGCCTGAGCGCGCAATCCAGCCAAGGGCGTGCGCAGTTCATGGGCGGCATCTGCAGTGAAGCGGCGCTCCTGCTCGAAACTCCGGGCGACGCGGCCAAACAGGACGTTCAGCCTATCAACCAGGGGCTGCACTTCAATCGGCAGGTCGTTGGTCGGCAGTTCAGCCAGATGTTCGGGCGAGCGCCGTTCGACTTCGGCGGCGATGCGCTCCAGCGGACGCACGCCATGGCGAACCGCCAGCCAGATGAACAACGCCGCCAAGGGCAGCGCAATGAGCAGCGGCTTGAGCAGACCGGCCGCCACCGTACGCGCCATGTGATCACGCGCACCGACCCTTTCGCCAACTTGAACGAGCACCTGACGCCGCTCGTTCCACGCGGAGAACACCCGCCAGCGTTCCCCATCAACCACGCTGTCAGACAAGCCTTCCCGCTTATCGCTCAACGGGCTATCGGGCGCGTTGGCCGAGTGCAGGCGCAAACGGTCGCCGAGCCAGACCTGAAAGGCGACGCGACGGGCGTAGCGATGCAATTCGGGGGCATGGCTTTCCTCGAAAGTGTCGTCGTCCTCATCATCCAGTTCGCCGTTGGTCTGCGCGATCAGCAGCGAGGCCGCCTGGATCAGATGCGCGTCGAACAACTCTTCCGCTTCGTGCCGTGCCTCGAGCCAGGTGGCCGCGGCCGCCAGCAACCACAGCAAGCCAATCAGCCCGCTGATGGCCAGGGTAAGGCGTGCTTTCAGGGAAGAGGTCAGCATCCGGCGCTCACTCCTTCTCGATCAGGTAGCCGATGCCGCGCATGTTGCGAATGAGGTCGCGGCCAAGTTTCCGTCGCAGATGATGGACATACACCTCGATGGTATTGCTGCCTGTCTCGTCGTTCCAACTGTAGAGATGCTGCTCGAGCTGCTGGCGCGAGAGCACGCGCCCGGCATTCAGCATCAAGGTATGGAGCAGCGCGAACTCCTTGGCCGTCAAATCGATCAGACTTCCATCCACGCTGACCGTATGGGCCGCCGGGTCCAGCACGATCCCCGACACTTCGAGCCTGGGCGTCGCTTTGCCCTCGGCGCGCCGGATCAAGGCGCGCAGGCGGGCCAGCAACTCCCCCATGTCGAAGGGCTTCAGGAGGTAGTCGTCGGCGCCGCTATCGAGGCCGAGAATGCGATCCTCGATCGTGTCGCGGGCCGTCAGGATGAGGACGGGCAAGGTACTGCCACGTTGCCGTATCCCTTTCAGCACCGTCAGGCCGTCACGGCGGGGCAGGCCAAGATCGAGCACCATCGCCGCATAGTCGCTGGCCGCCTGGCCGGCCAGGGCGTTTTCGGCGGCCAGTCCGTCGCACACCCAATCGACCGCGAAGCCGGCCTGGGTCAGGCCGGCCTGAATGGCATCTCCCAACAGACGGTCATCTTCGACGATCAATAGTCGCATCGATTATTTCTTCAATCGTGTTCGTGCCGATCATGCTGCTGCGTCACGGCGCCGCCGGAGGACACCGGCAACCAGCCGAATCGGTCAGCACTCCAGAAGCCCAGAACGGCAACCAGCAGAATTATGCCTACCAGCGGACGGGTTTTGCGTATTGCCTGATCGGCCGGGCCGGATTTATTCCCTGAAAACATCGAGCGGACCAGGTTTTCACGATGCAGCAGGCTGCTCACCATGACCCCCGTGACGTGGACCGCCACCACGGCCAGCATCGTTGCGGCGCTGCCTTCGTGGAGTTCTTCCAGCCATTCCCCGCCGATTTCCTGATAGGTGGCAAAGCCGCTGATCGCGGTCACCAAGGCCAGGCCCAGCAGGAGGAAGATGGCCAGGGCGCCGGCCGGGTTATGGCCGAGGTAGTGTTTCGGGCTGCGCGTCAGCAAGGACTGCAAATACTCGAGCACGCGGGATGGGCTGAAGAGGAAGGAAGAAAACCGGGCATAGCGCGTGCCGGCGATCCCCCAGATCAACCGGAAGACAATCAGGGCGGCCACGGTGTAGCCGAACATCACGTGCCAGTCGCGGTAACGCTCGGACTCGGAAGTGATATAGGCCGCCGTGAACGAGAAGGCCAGCAGCCAATGGAAGATTCGGGTCGGGATATCCCAAATCTTCACCGAGCTGGAGGGCAGCCCTTGGGAGGCGGTGGTGTCGTGGTTCATGATCTTGCTTCCTTATTTCGCACGGGGAATGTGAATCCCGCGCTCGCTGTAGTTGCCCTCACCCGCCTCACGGTGGCAGGCAGCGCAATTGGCCGGAGACTTCACAGCCGCCGACTGCCAGACCGATGCCGACAGGCCATCATGACCGTCGCGGTGTTCACGCTTGAACCAGGCCGTTTCGGTAATGCGCAGCGTCGGCCCCTTGGCGCCTGTGGCCTGGTTTTGCCCGCCGCGCCCCGAATTGCTCACTAGGAACTGGGTGATTTCCTTGGCCACCGGCCCTTCGAGCGTGGCGTTGCTGCCGAAATGCTTGTCCAGCCCACCCATCAGCGAGCGCCATGAGTCGGCCTGAAGCAGCTGCGGCGGATAGGGAACATGGCAGCTGCCGCACTCCTCCTTGTAAGTCGCATTCAAGGAGTAGCGCTTCTGTTCATCGGCCTGGGCAGCGCCGAGATGCAGCGCCAGCAGCGTCGTGACCGAAGTCAAGGCAAACGTACGTAGTTTCATGATGAGTGTCCTTATCGTTTCACCGAGATCAGGTAGGCAATGACATCGCTCTTTTCCGCCGGGGTGCATTGGCGGCCAACGACGTCGTTGCAATTCCGCTTGAACCATTTCTCAACCTTGTCCTGCCGCGTGAAGCGCTTGTCGTTGGCGGCTGGCGCCAGGGGGTCGATGCTCTTGCCGGTCGTGGCGTGCTTGCCGATGGCGAGCGGGTTTTCCGTGTGGCAGGTGGAGCAACTCCAATCCTGGTTGCCCGTTCGCTTGAAAAACTGCTGGCCACGCGGGGCCGATGCGGCAAAGCCGGGATCAGCGCGCCGCGCTTCGGCCTGGTAGGTATTCAGGAAATCCGCCGGGGTTTCGGCGTAGGCCGCGCCCGCGGCAAGAGTGACGAGACCGACTAAAAGAGATAAACGGAAGCGCATGTGCTTCTCCATCTGGTTTGACTTAGATGGGAGGCTAGATGGCGAAACTTAAACTTGAATTAAGCGCAAATCATCCAGTGCACGACCTGCCGCAAATTGGCAAGGTAGTCAGGAGAGTCGCGTGCTGAACACCGTGAATCCAACTGACCGCTACCTCTCATACAGAAAAAACATCAAGGAAATTGGAACCCACGCATCTTTCGTGGTACTTCGCTGTAAAAGCCGTTCTGTGCTGAAGTGGTTACTAAGTTATGCAACAACGACGACAATCCATCGCGAAGTACCAATAACTCGATGAGAAGCAATTCTGGACTTTCCTGCTGATGCCTCGCATTACATGCTGCAGCCCCAACAACATGCAGTCGATCATGAAAGTCCCGAACGAGCTCATAGCCAGAATGATGCCCGTAGCGCTCAGCTCCATCGTGTGAGAACCAGCTCCAGAAATGACATCGGTTTGGGTGTAATTCGGGCATGGTATTGGAGGTGCCATTCGCGTAAGCCACCGCTTTTTCAACCCATCGACGATGATCTACCTCTGCCAGAACTAGTGGGAAATCGTCTCTTTTCCAGCGAGCGCCGGCAGCAACACTCCAACTCTTATCCGGCTGCCACTCAGCAACCCAGGATGGAAATTGAGCTGCGGGCAATGGTTTCGAAATGCAGTAGCCCTGAGCAAAATCGCACCCTAAATGCAACAGCATTATTCCGTGTTCTATAGATTCGACACCCTCCGCAATTACATTGCGCCGAAACACATCGGTTAGGCCAATTACAGCTTCAACGATTGCCAAATCCTCCGGATCGGCAATCATGTCGCGCACAAATGATTGGTCAATTTTTAGAGTGCTAGCCGGCAAACGCTTGAAATATGTAAGTGATGAATAGCCGGTTCCAAAGTCATCTAATGCGAAGCAAATCCCAATATCTTGGCATTCGGCCATCACACGAGAGATGTGAGAAATATCATCCAAAGCGGCACTTTCAAGAATCTCAAGCTCAAGCATTCCTGGAGACAACATTGGATATAAAGCAAGCCACCCCCGCAGTTTTTCGACAAAATCAGCCTGCTGTAATTGAATTGCTGCAGTATTGACGCTAACCTTCAATTGCAATCCTTGCTCTTGCCAGAGATACATTTGACGCAATGCTTCTTGGATCACCCAATCCCCAACGCAAACCATGAGCTCTGTGCCCTCGATAAGTGGCAGAAACTCTATCGGCGACAGCAATCCACGCTCAGGATGTTGCCAGCGAATCAAAGCTTCAGCACCAATCACTTTGCCGCGCCGCATATCTACTTTGGGCTGATAGAGAAGAATAAACTCATCAGCAGATAATGCGAGCTCAATTCTGCGAGTACTCTGGCGATTCGATTGATTACGTTTATCCTGCGATGGGTCAAAAATATGGAATGTGTTTTTCCCAAATTCTTTAGCGATATACATCGCTTGATCAGCATGCCGAATCAAAATATCTGGCGCTTCATTATCATTAGGATAGAGTGTTATACCCACACTGACTGTCACGGATAACCGGGAGGAATCAATGTAAATCGGACTCGGGATAATCTGAAGTAGTTTACGGATTAGCGAAAGGCATTCATTTTGATCTTCAATGTCATTGAACAACAAAACAAACTCATCGCCGCCCAAGCGAGCAACCGTATCTCCTCCATGTACTAACTCAGTCAACCGATTTGCGACCTCAGAAAGAACACGATCCCCCACTTCATGACCATACTGATCATTGATTGGCTTAAAACTATCAAGATCTAAATAGCAAATTGCCAGTAAGCTGCCAGTATATGTTGCGTGAGAGATGGCCTGTTGAAGGCGATCATTAAGCAGTGCCCGGTTCGGCAACCCTGTTAACGGATCATAGTGAGCCATCCGCTGAAGGCGCAGTTCGTTTTCTCTCCGCTCCGAAACATCGTTAATGGCAGCTACGAAGTGAGTAACATTGCCGTTCATATCCCGGATCGCGGATATGGTTTGCTGGCAAGGAAACAGACTCCCGTTCTTACGACGATTCCATAATTCCCCACGCCACGATCCATCAAGAAGCAGTGACTCCCAGAGCGCACGAAAAAACGCAGAGGAATGATGACCAGATTTCAGAATATTCGGACGCTTCCCCTTCAGTTCGTCCTTCGAATAACCCGTGATTCTTGAGTAAGCCTCATTGATATCTAGAAATATCCCCTCACGATCAAAGATCGCAACCCCTTCTTGAATATTGACAAAGGCACTGGCTGCCAAGCGTAAGTCGAGCTCGGCCTTGTATCGCTCCGTTATGTCTTCGACAATTGACCATACATAATCATCGTGGCCTGGACTATGGACAATTGCACCACTTGCCTTGATACGAACTACTCGTCCATCTTGCGTTCGGTATTCCTTCTCTAATGGGCCATAGCGCCCAGTTTCAATTAAAGACTTTATTCGCTGCTTATCAAGTTCGTCGTCTTGGTTCAATGTAATTGACTGATATTTTCGAGACAGCAAATCCACTCTGCTGTATCCAGTCATGACCCTGTAGGCCTCATTGAAATCGATATAGTTTCCTTTCTGATCAGTAAGGACAATCCCCACAGGCGACAACTCGAATAGGTTCCTCAGGCGCTGCTCGCTTGACAAGAGTTCTGTCTCGGACAGTCTAAAACGACGAATAGTCAAAAAAACGACCCCAGACAAAACCAGGGTCATCAGCAAGCCAAATGCAAATAAATTAATTCTTAAGTCACGGCTATCCTGAAATATTTCACTTTCGCTAATAATTGCGCCTATTCTCCAGCCAAGTTTTTCGTAGACCCTAATAGCAGCAACCATTTTGACCAATGGGCCACTTTCGCTATTCTTCCAGTCAAATCTAATGATTCCTGACTCAATGCTATCCAGCTTTTTTCCTGCATCTCGAACAGATTCAATTGGACTATCTAAAACATTGACATCTTCAAGGTGCGGATGGAGAAGAAATCGCCCATTGTCATTCCGAATATCCTGAACAAAGAGGTATCCGGTCTTACCGAATTTTATATCGCGAAGCTTTCTTTTTATCGCATCCAGTCCAACTGAAAAATCGACTCCGACGCAGGAGGCACCCAGCAAACTGCCGGTCGTTGACCTGAAAGGTTGGCAATTGAGCATATACTCCTTGCCAAGAAGATTACTAACTCCTTCAAAAGGTTCGCCCATCAGTAAAGATTGAGCCATCGGTGAAACAGCACTAAGTGTGGAGAAATTCACTGCCCCTTTTGAATCGGCCGATGTAGCCACACTAACGAGTTGGCTACTCTGTTTTAAAAATACTGCGGCCAATACCCCATTGGAATTTACATAGTTCTTAACCTTTGACTGGAAGACCTCCACATTAAGGCGTTCAGTATTAATTCTGGGAAGAGTTTGAGAAAATGCCACCTCCATTCTTTCTGCAGAAGTCTCGAGCTGAGTAACAAATGTATCAATCATCTCAACAGCCATCTGATTGACTCTGTTGAGCTCAGCAAAGCTACGCTCCTTGAGTTGAAGATCAAGCCATGCGCTTAATACCATACTCATTAGGCAAAAAGTGCCCAATATTGCAATATGGAGTATTAAGCTCAATCTTTCTGCATGGGATCGCTTCTCAAAAAGTTCCAAGAAGAAGAATCGTCGCATGCCCATTTCAAGTGGCGTCCATTTTTTTTATAACAGGGGCAGCAGGGACCAAAGAACGTTAAGTTCTCCGGAAATCTCTTAGATTATTGCCCCCGTAGTACTCGCGGTTAATCTGTTTGCCAACACACTTAATCGGTGAACGTCACGCAACTAGCGGATGAACTGTATTCCAGGGAAGCTTGGCCGCCACTTAAGTCTTAAAGCGTGCCACGATTTCGTTCATTTTTATGACTGTCTGGTCCAAGGTGCTCGCGGCATCAGAGGTTTGAGTAGCAATCGCGCTCGCCTCCTCCGATTGAGTGGCAATTTCTTCAATACGAACGGCTACATCATTGGATGCAGCTGCTTGCTCACGCAACCCAGTATCCACTTCCTTAATAACATCAGAAACCTGTTGCGCCATATTACGAAGGCGACTGATCGCCTCTCCCGCCTGCTGAGCTAGTAGAACACTGTTATCAACCAACTCAACACCTTGGTTAACACCGGTTACGACATGACCAGTTGACTGCTGAATCGCATCTACCATAGCCGTGATCTCACCCGTAGATAATGCTGTGCGCTCTGCCAGCTTTCGCACTTC
>JAYRMB010000049.1:0-1168 GCA_041904995.1 Azonexus sp. | reverse complement strand
CTTGCGGCCGTACTCCCCAGGCGGTCAACTTCACGCGTTAGCTACGGTACTAAATGGTTTTACCCACCCAACACCTAGTTGACATCGTTTAGGGCGTGGACTACCAGGGTATCTAATCCTGTTTGCTACCCACGCTTTCGTGCATGAGCGTCAGTATCGGCCCAGGGGGCTGCCTTCGCCATCGGTGTTCCTCCACATCTCTACGCATTTCACTGCTACACGTGGAATTCCACCCCCCTCTGCCGTACTCTAGCTTAGCAGTCACAAGCGCAGTTCCCAGGTTGAGCCCGGGGATTTCACGCCTGTCTTACTAAACCGCCTGCGCACGCTTTACGCCCAGTAATTCCGATTAACGCTCGCACCCTACGTATTACCGCGGCTGCTGGCACGTAGTTAGCCGGTGCTTCTTATTCCGGTACCGTCATCCACACAGGGTATTAGCCTATGCGATTTCTTCCCGGCCGAAAGAGCTTTACAACCCGAAGGCCTTCTTCACTCACGCGGCATGGCTGGATCAGGGTTGCCCCCATTGTCCAAAATTCCCCACTGCTGCCTCCCGTAGGAGTCTGGACCGTGTCTCAGTTCCAGTGTGGCGGATCATCCTCTCAGACCCGCTACAGATCGTCGCCTTGGTAGGCCTTTACCCCACCAACTAGCTAATCTGATATCGGCCGCTCAATCAGCGCAAGGTCTTGCGATCCCCTGCTTTCCTGCTCACAGAATATGCGGTATTAGCGTAACTTTCGCTACGTTATCCCCCACTGAAAGGTACGTTCCGATACATTACTCACCCGTTCGCCACTCGCCACCAGACCGAAGTCCGTGCTGCCGTTCGACTTGCATGTGTAAGGCATGCCGCCAGCGTTCAATCTGAGCCAGGATCAAACTCTTCAGTTCAATCCAACAAACTCGCAAATTCACTGACGGTAGATTTCTCTACCTCGATGGATTGCTCCATCCTTTTTACCAGTGCGTTTGCCTTAATACCTTTTGCAACCGAAGTTGCTTTCGCATCAAGACACCCACACTTATCGGTTGTCCAATTTGTTAAAGATCAGCGCCGCGCCGTTTCGTTTGATTCGTCAGCAGCAGAGAAGCGAGATTATGAAGCACTCTCTACATCCCGTCAAGCAATTTCGAAAAGTTTTTTACAACAACTCGAAACTTC
>JAYRMB010000048.1:0-1185 GCA_041904995.1 Azonexus sp. | reverse complement strand
TGTTGAACTAAACCTTCGGTAGCTTTCTCAGCGCCATATTTAGTTACTTTGTAAAACTAATTAAAAAATCACTAGAATGGCAACAAAAAAAAGAGTTCAGACGAGCTTAGAGAAAACAAAATTATCAATCAGGCAAAGCGTGAAGTTCCGGGATTTGCGGAGCTTTTGCAAAGGTTTGAACGTACGGTTTCGGTGTTGGGACGCAGCCAAAGCACGTTCAACAATTACTCTAGACACGTCGCTGCGGTGTCGCTTCATTTCGGGAAAATTCCTACAGAGCTCGATCCTGAGCAAATTCATGATTACCTTTTTTACCTTCAGAAAAAATCAAAATCACCTTCACAGTCGTATTTTAAACATACCGTTTACGGACTTCGATTTTTACTGAAATCGGAAGGTTTGAGCTACGATTATCTGAGTCTTCCGGAAATTAAAAGAGAGAAAAAACTGCCTGTAGTTCTCAGTAAACAAGAGGTTTGGCAAATGCTTTCAGGATGTAAACTTCTGAAACATAAAATCTTAATCGGGATTCTTTACGGCTGCGGATTGCGCTGTATGGAGGTTAGAAATCTGCGTTTATGTGATTTAGATTTTGATCGAAAACAGTTGAAAGTGGTTCAGGGAAAAGGCAAAAAAGACCGCTATTTGCCACTTTCCGAGCATTTAATTCGGGGATTAAAAAAGTATATCGAAGCGGAAAAACCAGAAAATTATCTCTTTGGAATGCCACGAGAAGGAAGAGCTGGCGCTTCGACTTCGCTCAGCACAGGCTTCGATTCCAGATATTCGCAACGGGGCGTTCAATGGGCGGTAAAGCAGGCATCAAAAACGGCAAAAATATTGAAAGAAGTGAGTGTTCATACGCTTCGGCACAGTTTTGCGACGCATCTTCTGGAAGATGGGATGGATATTTTAAGCATCAAAAATCTTCTCGGTCACGAAAGTATTGACACGACGTTGATTTATCTTCAAATTGCACAACTTTCCACACAAAAACTCTTTTCACCGCTCGATACCCTTTTTTCAGAATTTGGGAAGAAATGAGAGGTTTTAAAACTATAAAAAAACAGCCAACTCAACCTCAATCTCAACCTCAATACGAAGTCGCCGATGTTTTAAACAAATTAGGTTCAAAATTGGAAGATTTAGGATTAAATTCCTGGCAATTAAGAACTTTATTTGCAT
>JAYRMB010000019.1:0-44391 GCA_041904995.1 Azonexus sp. | reverse complement strand
ACGACTCCCGAGAACTCGCGCTGGTTCAAGGTATCATCACCCTTGGCCATGCCTTGGGCCTGAAAGTCGTTGCCGAAGGCGTCGAAACCGAGAAACAGGCCCGCCTTTTGCGCAAGATGGGATGCGATATCTTTCAGGGATTTTTGTTTGCCAAGCCGATGCCAGGCGAGGATTTCATCAATTTTCCCGTCCAATCGTTAGACGTATCGAATTCTGTATCCGTCGAGTAAAGCGATGCGCCCGAAACCGAACGTCCGCCACTTTTTGCTTGCGATCCTACTCGCAAGCAGCAGTGCGTCCGGCGCCAGTTTCGATGCCATCGACATTCCCCTGGAAGACCTCGCACAGATCAAGATCATCTCGACACCAAAATTTGCTGAAAACCCGGATCAAGTTCCCTCCTTGGTTTCCGTCCTGACGGCAGACGATATACGCCTCTACGGTTGGCGGACATTAAGCGACGCCTTACGCTCCCTCCAGGGCTTCAACGTTACCGACGACCATACCTATTCCTACGCCAGCGTGCGCGGCATCTCGCAAGCCGGCGATTATCGTGCTCGCATGCAGGTTCTGGTCGACGGCATCGCCACCAATGAGAACATCTACGGCAGCGCCCCCACAGGCAGCGAGTTTCCCATCGACCTGGGTCTCGTCGAGCGTATCGAAATCATCCGTGGCCCGAGCGCCTCGGTTTACGGCAGCGACTCGATGTTCGGAGTTATCAACGTCGTGACCAGGAACGGACAAAGCCTGAGCGGCGGAGAAGCTTCCCTCAGCCTCGGCAGCGGCAATAGCTACCGGCTGCGTACCAGCCTCGGCGGCACAGTCGGTAATGGCGACCTGTTGGTTTCGTTCACCGGCTTCGACTCCAGCGGCCGTAGCCTGGTTTTTAATGACACCGATGCCTCTGGCCAAGCGCAGCGGCTACATGCCGTCGGCGCCGAAGAAGGCGGCCAACTTTTTGTTCGTGCCCGCGGCTCCGACTGGCGTGTCACCCTGATCCACAGCCAACGAGACCGTTCGGTACCGACCGCCAGCTACACCACCATCGCCGATGACAAGGGGCACGTCGAGAGCGACCGCTATTCCCTGCTCGACCTCGGCAAGGATTGGCAGATCAACGCCAAAAACACCTTTCAGCAACGCTTGTATTTCAGCGAATACGGGTATGACGGAAAATTTCCGTATGACTATTCCGCCAGCGGCGGCCCGAATCGCTTGTTCAATATTGACAAGGCCCGAGGCAATGCCTGGGGCGTGGAAAACCGTCTGATCAGTACGGCCTGGGATAAGCAGCGCTGGACGCTGGGTCTCGAATACCGAGCCAATACCCGGCAGGATCAAAAGAACTACGATCGCGCTCTCGGGTGTTACGACAGCGCTACCGGAACAGCCAGTGGCGTCGCCTGTCTCGACGACAAGCGTAGCAGTCACGTGGCGACGGTCTATGCCCAGGATGAAATTCAGATCAGCGCAGCGAACATTCTGATACTTGGCCTCCGCCACGACCGTGTCAGCGACAGCAAGAATTTCTGGAGCCCACGCCTCGGCTTCATTCACGACGCCGGTGAAATGGGCTTGTTCAAAGTACTCTACGGGACGGCCTTCCGCACCCCCTCCCCCTACGAGCGCACGTACATCACGCCAAGTTTTAGCTACGGCAATCCGGACGTCGGGCCGGAGCGGATGAAATCGCTGGAGTTAACCTGGGAAAAACGCTTCACCCCCCTGGCCAAAGCTACTACAACTCTATATTCGATGTGGATAGACGGTCTGGTGTCTGCCAATCCCGATACCGGCACGGTCACGAACGGTAACCCTGTACGTGCAAACGGCGTGGAACTAGGCTACGAACAACGCTGGCTCAACGGTGTTCAGGTCCGGAGCAGTCTGTCGGCCCAATACGCAGCCAGCAACGACGGTCGCCTGGACAATTCAGCCCGCCATATGGCCAAGATCAACCTCGGTCTACCAACCGGAATTGCGGGACTAATGGCCGGTTTGGAAAGCCAGTGGATCGGCGACCGGCGAGCCAACTACGGCAACGAACATGTCGCTCCGTACCTGCTGACCAACCTCAATCTTTCCTATGCGCCGGCCGGCAACCGTTGGGAAATCGGACTGGGCGTCTACAACCTGTTCGATCGTCGCTACGCCGACCCGGTAGCCCCTGACGAACCGGTCAGCGGCGTCACCCGCTGGTCAATGCCGCAACTCGGACGCAGCGTACAACTCCGCACACTCGTTCGTTTCTAATATCTGGCAAGGCATCGATCGCTGAAAATGAAAAAGGCCTCGGAAAACCGGGGCCTTTTTCATTGATATCCTGGCGGAGAGGGGGGGATTCGAACCCCCGATAGGCTATTAACCTATACACGCTTTCCAGGCGTGCGACTTAAACCACTCATCCACCTCTCCGGGAGCCGCGCATTATAGCAGGCCCTCGCCCCGAGTCAAACGAATCTTCGTAGATAAGCGAGTAAAAGCCAGAGCACCAGAAGAATCGCAAAGGTCAGGCTGGCGACGAAGCCTTGGCCACATGTACGCGGCAGAATACGACCAATGAGCCCAGTGGGGCCGGCTGTAATCAGCTTGAACAAGCGATAGATGTGATTCTTCTCGCGTCCGCTACCGGCCAGCATATACAGCATGGCTTGCGCGATCATGCACAAGCCCAGCATCTCGACCACTGCACGCACGGCACTCAGCAGAAACCCCATCGGAAAAGCTACTCGTCATCAATGCCGAACTCGGCATCGAGCTTCTTCATCCGACGGTTGTAGAACCAGATGATCAGCAGGTAGACAACCAATACGCCCTGTGCTGCCATGTAGAAACCGAGCGGAAAACCAACGAAGACGAAATCGTTCAGTTCGCGGGCGAACCAATTCACTCCGAAGGTTATGAGCAACCAGAAGGCCAGCAGGCCGATGGTCAGGCGCCGGGTATGCCGCCAGTAATCGTCAGGGCGCGCCATGATCGCTCTCCTCACGATGGCGGACGATGTCGAGAAAACGTGCTGCCTGCGGTTCAGGCTTGGTCAACAGGCTGACCACCACGATAGTCACGAATCCGGCCGCCACCCCGAACACGCCCGCCGCGGTGGATTGGACATGGAACCATGGCTCCATGCGCAGGCCGCTGATGCCGAGCCAGGGAATGCTGTCGAACTCCACTCGCAACAGGTAGTACAAGGTGGTCAGCAGACCGACCAGCATGCCGGCCAATGCGCCGCTACGTGTTGCCCGCTCCCAGAAGATGCCGAGGACCAATGCCGGAAAGAAAGCCGAGCCGGCAATCGAAAATGCCCAGGCCACCATCGACAGAATGGTGCCCGGTTTCTGCGCAGCAACCGTTGCCGCCATGATGGCGACGACCAGTAGCATGGACTTGGAAATGACCAGGCGAAACTGGGTCGAGGCTTCCGGCCGGATGATCCGGTAATAGACGTCGTGCGACAGCGCGCTGGTGATGGTCAGCAACAGTCCATCGGCCGTCGACAAGGCGGCAGCCAAGCCGCCGGCTGCAACCAAGCCGGAGACCACGTAAGGCATGCCGGCGATTTCCGGCGTGGCCAGCACGATCACGTCGGGGTTCAGTGACAGCTCGGCCAATTGCAGGATACCGTCGGCATTGATGTCCTCGATGCTGACCAGCCCTACCTTTGCCCAGGCGGCGACCCAGCCGGGCAATTTGGCAATCGGGATTTCGGCCAGATGCGAAAGCACTTCGAACTTGGCGAATACCGCATAGGCCGGCGCTGTGATGTAGAGCAGAAGGATGAACAGCAGCGACCAGAACACCGATTCGCGCGCCTCTCGTACAGTTGGCGTCGTGTAGTAACGGATCAGCACATGCGGCAACGCGGCGGTCCCTACGGTCAGGCAGAAGACCAGGGCCAGGAAATTGATGCGCTGTATCCACTGCTGCCTTTCGTCCTCGCCGGGAAAGGCATCGGCATGGTGAATCGGTGGCCGGCTACGCTCGACCGCGGTATACATTGCCGATTCCCAACGTGCCTTGGCCTGTTCCGGATCGTGCGGCAACTCGCGGCGCAAACGTTCCAGAGCGACGATATCGCGCATCTGTGCATCGCCGGCTTTCAGTTGATTGATCTGCGCTTCGAGATGCTCCCGCTCCAGTGTCAGCGACTGCGGCAACTGGATGATTTTCTGCGCATACTGGTCGGCACGCTCGGCATACAACTGGCGCACATCGAGCTCGGCCCGATTGTTGAACACCCGGTTTTCCAAGGCCGTCACCTGCTGCAACACCTCTCCGTAGACCAGTTGCGGCACCGGATTGCCCGTGACGTTGTAGGACAAGATGGCGACTGGCGTCATATAAGCGACGATCAGGATCAGATATTGGGCGACCTGCGTCCACGTCACCGCCCGCATGCCTCCCAGGAAGGAACAGACCAGAATCCCCGCCAGGCCGACAAACACGCCAATTTCGAACTGCAGGCTGACGAAACGGCTGGTAATGACACCGACGCCATAGATCTGGGCCACGACATAGACGAAGGAAGCGAGTATGGCCGCCCCGACGGCAACGAGGCGAATCGGCGTACCACCGTAACGGGCGCCGAGAAAATCCGGGATCGTGTATTGGCCGAAACGCCTTAAATAAGGCGCCAGCAGCAAAGCCACCAGCACAAAGCCGCCGGTCCAACCCAGCACATAAGCCAGGCCTTGAAAACCGGAAAGGTACAAGGTTCCAGCGAGGCCCATGAAAGAGGCCGCGCTCATCCAGTCGGCACCGGTCGCCATGCCATTGAAGAAGGCTGGCACACGCCGCCCGGCGACGTAGTATTCCGAAACGTCCGAGGTTCGGCTGACGATGCCGATCACCGCGTACATCGAGATGGTGAAGAAGAGGAAAGCGTAGCCGATCCAGCGCGGCGGCATGCCATGCTTTTCCAGGATGGCCAGGCTGGCGATGAACAAGAAGAAACAACCCGTGTAATACAGGTAATAGCGTTGTAGCCGGGTCAAGCGTCGAAGCATGCGGGCGATCAGTGGGTACGACGCAGGAAGCGGCTGGCCCGCGACTCGTCGACCAGGCGTTCGGCCGTATCAATCTGCTTGCCGACGACGCGCACGAGCAGCATCTGGAAAATGCGGGCGAGCAACAGATTGTTGTCCATCGCATCGCGCCTGCCCTGCCCGGCATTCAGCCCGAACAGTTCAATCCAGTGATCGAGCGGCATCACCGTGTGGCACTTTTCCTCGAACATGGCCGGCAGCAGCCAGGCCAGATCGACCCACTGCGCCTCGAACTCGATGCCGAGTCGCTCACGATAGATCTGCTTGAGATACGCGCCGACATAGGGCACGTGGTAAGTCACCAGCGGCGACTTGGCGGCATATTGTAAAAATGCCATCAAACGCCTGTCCACCGCAGCATTGTCTTCTTCTGCGGCTTCCAAGTCGGCATAGAAGGTATCCCCGGGCACAATCATCGAATGCTGCACGCTGCTCGCAGCAAGCGCCTTCAGTTGATCTCCTTCACCTCCCTGCCCGCCGGTAGCCACATCGACCACGACGTAACGGACGTGGTAATGAAGATCGTCGAGGCGGGGAACCGGTAGCGATTGCCATTGCTCCATGGCCGCACGCACGTCTTGCGCCAACTCGCTGGCGGCTCCGCCGCCGAACAGGATTTTCTTCAGGTTGAGCATGTCAGTTCACCTGATAGTCCAGTTTCAGACGGGTCTGGATCTTGCGCGCCTGGCGGAAGGACTCCTTCAGGATGCGCCGATCGAGTTCGTTCAGCTTGTCCGGATCGATCAGGTTGTCCCCCTGCACACCCGGCTCGCCCTCTAGGTATTGGTGCTGTAGGCGCAGCAACTGGATGAAATTGAGCGCTTCGAGCACGGCATTGATCTCGTCGGCGCGAATCGACAAACGCTGCGAGGCCAGGCGCAGGCGCTGGATCGAATTGGTGTTGTGCACCCCGGAAGCCAGCGCATAGATGCGCGCAACATCGACGAAGATGCGCGAACCGTATTTCTTCAGGTCGATCTTGCCCGGATGATCGGGTTCGAGATCGGTCAGGAAATCGCGAATCTTGCCGAGCGGCGGTTCGACGTCGAGCGCGTTGTGCGCCATGGAGCGGAGAAAGGCCGGATTTGACGTTGTCAGCGTCAACAAATGGCGACGCAATGACTCCGCCAGTTCAGTCCTGCCATGTAGCGGACGAAAATCGAAAAAGATTGTTGCGTTAAGCAAGGCATCGGGTTGTGGTACCCGAACCCAATTCGCAAAGCGTTCCTTCCATTCGTCGAGCGTCAGACACCACTGCGGATTGCTCGCCATGATGTTGCCCTTGCATAGCGGGAAACCGCAGCGGTCCAGATCCTTGTTGGTATCGAGGGCAAAGGCCAAAAATCGCTGCCGGAGACTGTCCACCGCAGCAGGATCGTCGCAGGCGAAAACGATGCCGTTATCCTGGTCGGTACTGAAGGTCTGCTCGTCGCGACCTTCCGAACCAAAGGCCAACCAGGCCCATTCGATGCCGTCGAAATGGTGGTTATCGAGATTGAGCTGGATGACGCGTCGGGTCAGTGCATCGTTCAGGGCCGAAATGAATTGCGTCAATTGCTCTGCACCGATGCCCTGGGCCAGCATGTTGAAAGCCAGTTGGCGCACATCGCCGGCCGCCTGCTGCAAAGCCTCGACATTGGGCGCCCCTTCGATGGATTGGCGAATCTGACGCAGGCCGACGCGCTGCAGCGAGAACAGATCGCGCTCGGAAACGACGCCGGTCAGCTTGCCTTCGGCATCGGTCACCAGCACATGGCGGATGCCGTGCGTCGCCATGGCCAGCATGGCATCGTAGGCCGTGGCGTGTTCTTCGAGCATGAAGGGGCTGGGCGACATGGCCTGGCTGATCGGCACATCCTGCGACAGGTCGGCCAGCACCACACGATCGAGCAGGTCGGAACGCGTGAATACGCCGACTGGCTTCCGGTCCTCGCCGGCGATGACCAGCGAGCCGATGCCAGCCTTGGACATGGTTTCCAGCGCGGTACGCAAACGGGTTTCCGGCGCCACGGCAATCGGATTGCGTGCCCCGATGCCGACCAACGGTGAATTGAGCGTTTGCTGCTCGCTGGCGCGCTGAGCGAACTGCAGTTGCAGCTGGCGGCGCGACTGGTCGAGCAGGCTGGCGATGTACTGGGTGCAGAAGAGGTTGAATTCCGTACTCGTCGCCATCAACTGCATGAAGTCTTCGGCTGGCAATTGATAACAGAAGGTGTCCTCGACCGCCGTGTAGTCATTGGTCGACGGGCGCCCTGCCGTCACCGCGCCGATCGGGAAGGCCTCGCCGGCTCCCAGGCTGAGGATGGAGTATTCGGTAACCGCCACCTCGCCGGCCTGGCGCGCCTGCACCTTGCCCGACTCGATCAGGTAGAAATACCGCACGTTGCCGGAGTCCGAGCCGACGATGCCGCTACCCGCCGAATAGAAGGCAATCTGCGCGCGCTCGGCAAAGAACTGCAGCGCCTCCGGCTTCATCTTGTTGAACGGCGCGTGGTTCTTCAGAAAAGCGAGCGTATTGCTGGCCAGCCGACGCTGACCGTCAGCGCGGAGTGCCAACTCGACTTGCCCGAGATCGGGGTTTTCTTGTTCTGCTAGCTGCGTACTCACGACAACCTCTTCTTCTTGAAGTTTGAACATTTTAATCACCGGCAGGCGGCTCCCAGCCCGCCACCGGCCCAACTCAGTATTTCACCCGGGCAAAATAAGTCTTTTCCGAGGCTTCCAGCGCCTGGCGCACCGTCACGATACCCTTGGCTTCCAGCATCGGCACCAGTTTCAGGAACACTTCGCCGGTGGCCAGCGCATCTTCAAGCGCGTTGTGCCGCGTATCGATCTTGATTCCCAAGCGATCGAGAATGTCGTCCAGCTTGTGCGACTCCTGGTTCGGATGGGCAACGGCCGACAGCAGCAGCGTATCGAGTACCGGCTGGGTGAAGCGGATGCCGGTCTGCTCCTCCTTCAATTGCAGGAAGCGCATGTCGAAGGCTGCGTTGTGGGCGATCAGCACCGTGTCTTCGCAGAAGGCATGGAAGGCCGGCAGGACGATGTCGATATTCGGCTGACCGCGCACCATGTCGTCGGTGATACCGTGGATCGGGATACCTTCCGGCTTCAACGGCATTTCCGGATCGACCAGTTGATCGAAGGTTTCGCGCCGGAGCAGGCGGTTGTTGACGATGCGCGCGGCACCGATCTGGATGATCTCGTCGCCCTTGGACGGTTCCAGGCCGGTCGTTTCGGTATCGAACACCGTGTAGGTCAGGTCGGCCAGCTTGCGGTCCAGATCGATCGACTGGTCTTCGAACTTGAACAGGTCGAAGTCGTAGTATTCCGGGCGTCCGGTGACATGGCGCTCCTCAACCAGCAGTTCGGCCTCCGGTGTGGCCACCGGCAGCACGAAGCGGAAATAGGCGCGATGCGCCGCCTTTTCGCGCTGATACCAGATTTCGCCGCTGTGGCGATCGATCACGTCGCGCAGTGTGAGCGGCGTCGAATCGCTGCCGATCTGCATCGATTCCATTTCCCAGGTGTAGAAGGTTTCCGACGACATCGCCGGGCCAGCCCAGATCAGGTCGAGGTAGGCAAGCTTGCCTTCGCTGCTCAGGCGGAAACGCAATTCGCGCGGCTCGTAGTGGTCCTGCAAGCGTGAGGCAAGGAAGACCAAGGCGAATACCAACGAGAAACTGTCAGCCTTGAGCCACAGGTTCTCGTCAATTTCCTCGGTCTTGCTCGGCAGTTTCAAACGCTCGTCGATACGGCGCTGGGCGGCAGCAATGATGTCGACGCCGAGCATATCGTCCAGCGGCCAGCGTGTTTTCAGCGAATCCGAGAACTGGCTCATCGTCACGTCGATGGCCTGACTGCGCTTGGCCACTTCGTCGTCAATTACACGCAGGAAGCGCTCGCGCATCTCGGCTTCCATGTCGGGATAATCGAGCAGGTTGGCCACCGCGGCGCGGATATTGCCGATGGCCGAGCGGCTGCCCTGGCTCAAGGTATGCAGTGCCTGATCGCGCTTCTCTTCTTCCTCGATACTGCGCGTGATGTTGTCGATGGTCAGCACGTAGCCGCTCATCGCCCGATCGTTGCCCTCGCTCGCGCTCAGCACGGGAACCATCTGCACGCGCAGCAGTTGTCCGCCGCGCGTCGTCGTCGTGAAGCTGGCGTGCGGCACCTTGCCGGCGGAGAGACGCAGGCGAATGACGTCGCCGGCATGCTCGACCTGGCTCTTTTCCAGAATGGAGAAGATGGAGCGACCGAGGCCGATCAATGCGCCACCGGCCACCGAAGTCGGCCCCTGGGCCAAGGCCTTGAATTGCAGCCGGGCGCGGTTGTTGTAGAGCAGGATGCGGCCATCCAGGTTGCACACGACGACTGCCAACGCCAATTCCGACATCAGGGCGGCCAGACGGTTTTTCTCTTCCTCGACCGAGGCCTTGGCCGAAGCGATCTGCGCTTCGACATCGCGCATCAGCACGTCGCGCTGTTGTGCCAGATCATTGGCAGCTTCGGCCAGTTGCCGCACTTCCGGCGGACCATCCGGCGTGACGCGGAAATCGCGATTGGCGTTGAGCATCAGGCGCAGCGTCTCGCCCATGCGCAGCAAGCCTTCAACGTAATGCTTGAACAAACGGTGCAAGAAGGCGCAACCAAATGCAAATCCCGTCATCGTCATCATCGTGCCCACCGGCAGGCGCGATACGAGAAGTTCGGTCAACAGGGTGCGCTCAGCCTCCTTCATGTCCAGCCAGACGAGCAACGAAGTGACGACGAAGGGCCCGGTCATCAGCAAACCGAGCACGACGATGGCGAGGTAGAAACGATGTTTAGCCTTCATGGCTGGCTATCCGCGAAATATCTGTTTTGATTTTTGCCCAAAAACGACCGTGCACCGCAGCAGTGGCCCTCAGGCCCCTTCCAGCATGGTCTTCACACGCGCCACCAGATCCTTGGTCGAAAACGGCTTGGTGACATAGGCGTTGGCGCCGATGGCCAGGCCCTTGGCCACCTCGGTATCGCGCCCCTTGGCGGTCAGCATGACGATTTTGAGCTCGGACTTGTCCGGATCGGCACGTAGAGCCTCACACACCTCGAAGCCGGATTTCTTCGGCATCATTACATCGAGCAGCACGAGGTCCGGCGCAAAACTGGCCACCTTGGCCAGCGCTTCCTCGCCGTCACCGGCGACAGCCACCTCGAAACCCTCCTTGCGCATCAGGAATTCCAGCGAAATGACGATGTTCGGTTCATCGTCGACGATCAGAATCTTCTTCCCCATCGTTTGTCTCCCTCTTGTTATTCCTCCGACACCGCGAGCGGTATCGTGAAAATGAATGTCGCGCCCGCTCCTGCCTGGCTTTCAACCCAAAGCTTACCACCGAAGTATTCGACAATTTGCCGGCTGATCGGCAAGCCGAGACCAGTGCCCTGCGGCTTGTCGGTCAGCGTATTGCCACCCTGCCTGAACTTCTCGAACACGACGGTGCACTCCTCGGCCGTCAGCCCCGGACCGTTGTCGGCGACCTCGACGGTAATTCCCTTATCATCGGCCGCAACCCTGACTCCGACCTTACCGCTATCTGCCGGCACGAACTTCACCGCATTCGACAGCAGGTTGATGACGACCTGGGTCAGACGATCGCGATCCGCCTGCACTGGCGGTAAAGGCTCGGCGATCTGGCAGACGAGATCGACCGCCTTGTCGCGATAAAGCTGGCCGAGCGATTCCGCCGCCTCCAGCACCACCTCGCCAACATCGACCGACGTCGTCGTCCACTCGGCCCGCCCCGATTCCAGCTTGGCCAGATCGAGGATCTGGTTGATCAGGCGAGTCAGCCGCTCGGTCTCGCCAACGATGATGCCGAGAAAGCGCGTGCGGTCGGCCAGGTCGATCTTCGGATCGTCGTGCAGCATTTCCGAAAAAGCGCGGATCGAAGTCAGCGGTGTGCGCAGTTCGTGGGTAACGGTCGAAATGAAGTCGTCCTTCATGCGGTCCAGTTCGCGCAGGCGTTCGTTGGCGGCCCGCAACTCAGCCGAGGCGGCTTCCAGCGCCTGCTGCTTGGCCTCCAGCTCACGGCTGTAGGCGCGCACCTGTGTCGCTTCGTCGAGAATACCCAGCACCTCATCCAAGCCGAGCTCTTCCTCCTTGGCCACCGACGCCACCATGATGCGGGCGCTGGCCGAACCGATGGCCGCGGCCAGTTCGCTCTCGGCAAACTGCACGAAAGCGGCATCGGCCGGCAAGGACTTCCAGTCAGGCTTGCCGCGCAGCCGGGCATAAGTTGCCAATTGCTGCTGCGCCCGCCCGACACCGAGAAAACGCTCGAGCAAACCGACCAGTGCCTCCAGCGAGGCACTGCCCCGCCACAACCGCGCGTTGGTATCGCGCCCGGCATGCCGCCCGACATCGACAAAGCGCTCGGCCTGGCTGGCCTCCACCGCATCCGGCACGGTCAGCAGGGAAACAGCGACATAGGCGCCAAGATTGGCCAGCATGCTCCACCACAGGCAGTGCGTGATCTCGTCGAGCCCGCCCAGCCCGAACAAGGCCTGTGCCTTGAGCCAGGTCAGCCCGAACAGGCCGTGCACGACGAAATCGTTGCCGATCCAGCCCGATTTGGCGAAGGACGGCAGCAGCAAGGTGTAAAGCCACACCGCGAAACCAGCCAGCAAACCAGCGATTGCCCCCTGTTTCGTCCCCTGCTTCCAGTACATGCCGCCGAACATGGCCGGGGCAAACTGGGCCACCGCTGCGAAGGAAATCAGGCCGATGCCGACCAAAGCGTAGGCTTCGCCGGCCAAGCGGAAATAGACATAGCCCAGCAGCAGGATCAAGGCGATGGCCAGGCGCCGGATCAGGATCAGCAACTTGGAAAGGTCCCGCCGTTTTTCGCCTTGCAGCACCGTCCACCGCAGCAGCGCCGGCATGACTAGGTCGTTGCACACCATGGTCGACAAGGCGATGGTTTCGACGATGACCATGCCGGTCGCCGCCGACAGTCCGCCGATAAAGACCAATAAGGCCAGGCCGCTGGCGCCATTGGCCAAGGGCAGGGTCAGCACGAAGGTATCGGGATTGACCGCACTGCCGAAATGCATCGCCCCGCCCAGCGCCACCGGCAACACGAAAATGTTGATCGACAGCAGGTAGAGCGGGAATAGCCAGACCGCACGCCGATAGTGCCCCTCGTCGACATTCTCGACGACCACCACCTGGAACTGCCGGGGCAGGAAAAGAATGGCCAGGCCGGAAAGCAGGATCAGGCTGGTCCAGTTGCCGGCCCGCGCCGCATCGACCTGCAGCAGTCGAGCCAGTTCCGGGCTTTGCGCCGCCTGGGCGAACACGTCGCGCAGGCCGCCATACATGCCATAGGTGACGAACAAGCCGACGGCCAGAAACGCCAGCAGCTTGACGATGGATTCGAAGGCAATGGCCGCCACCATGCCTTCATGGCGTTCGGTCGCATCGAGGTGCCGCGTGCCGAACAGGATGGTGAACAGCGCCAGCAGGCAGGCAATGAACAGCGTCGAATCCGTCCACCACGGCTTGCCGGCCCCGCCCGCCTCGCCGAGCAGAACATCGACGCTCGCCGCCACGGCCTTCAATTGCAGGGCGATGTAAGGAACGATACCGACCACGGCAATTACCGTTACCAAGCCGGCCAGTAACTGGCTCTTGCCGTATCGCGAAGCGATGAAGTCGGCAATCGAAGTGATGCGGTAGGCCTTGCTGATACGGATCATCTTCAGGACCACGCCGGCGCACAGCAGCATCAGGGTCGGCCCGAGATAGATGGTCAGGAAAGACAGGCCGCCGGAAGTTGCCCGACCGACGCTGCCGTAGAAGGTCCACGAAGTGCAATAGACGGCCAACGACAGGGCATAGACATTGGCCGAAATAATCGAGCGTCCGGCATCGGCCCGCGCATCGCCAAAGCGGGCGATGGCGAAGAGCAGCCCGAGGTAGCCCAAGGCAAGCGCAGCCACCAGCCAGGCCGGGAAACTCATGGCCTACCCCGCCGCTCGGCCACCCAGACGGCCAAGCCGATCACCCCCGCCCATACGGCGAAGAGATAGAAGACGCTGGCGGGAATCTCCCATAGCCAGCCGACCGACAGGCCAAGCAAAGGAAAAGTCAACAACAAGCCGCCCAAGGCAGCGAGCGCCGTCAGCCGCTGACGCATGCGGATGAGTGCCTTCATCGTCCGCTCCGACAAAAAAGAAACGGCCGACACGTTTCCCGTGCCGGCCGTTTGGGCATGCAGTCTGTTTTTTTTACTGCAAAGGTCACCTTCTTGTGGGCGACCATGGTCTCCTCCTTGCCCCTTTTGTTCGTGACGTTAGCCAAGGCAAGCATGGCAAACGTTCGGAATTCAAGCCGTCGCCCGCGAGCAGGCGATCACCGGGTTTCGTCGTCAGACAAAACCCGGTGCAACTACTTAGCCCTTCAACTGCTCCAGGATCGCCGGGTTTTCCAGCGTCGAGGTGTCTTGCGTCAGCTCTTCGCCCTTGGCCAGACCACGCAGCAGACGGCGCATGATCTTGCCGGAACGGGTCTTCGGCAGGTTGTCGCCGAAGCGGATGTCCTTCGGCTTGGCGATCGGGCCGATTTCCTTGCCCACCCAGTCAGCCAGTTCCTTGACCAGCTTCTTGGCGGCTTCCGGATCGGTCGGACGAGCACCCTTCAGCACGACGAAGGCGACGATGGCTTCACCGGTCAGATCGTCCGGGCGGCCGACAACGGCAGCTTCGGCAACCAGCGGGTTGGCAACCAGCGCGGATTCGATTTCCATGGTGCCCATACGGTGACCGGAAACGTTCAGCACGTCGTCGATACGGCCGGTGATGGTGAAGTAACCGGTTTCGGCATCGCGGATCGCGCCGTCGCCCGCCAGGTACAGCTTGCCCTGGAAGTCGGCCGGGAAGTAGGACTTCACGAAGCGCTCGTTGTCGCCCCAGATGGTGCGGATCATCGACGGCCACGGCTTCTTGCAGACCAGGATACCGCCCTGGCCCCACGGCAGCTCGGCGCCGGTCTCATCGACCACGGCGAACTGGATGCCCGGGAACGGCAGGGTGCATGATCCCGGAACCAGCGGAGTAGCGCCCGGCATCGGGGTGATCATGTGACCACCGGTTTCAGTCTGCCAGAAGGTATCGACGATCGGGCAGCGACCACCGCCAACGTTGTTGTAATACCACTCCCAAGCCGCCGGGTTGATCGGCTCGCCAACCGAACCCAGGATGCGCAGGGAAGACAGGTTGTAGCTCTTCGGATGCACGGCGGCGTCGGCTTCGGAAGCCTTGATCAGCGAACGGATCGCGGTCGGTGCGGTGTAGAAGATGGTGGCCTTGTGATCCTGGATCATCTTCCAGAAACGACCGGCGTTCGGGAAAGTCGGCACGCCTTCGAAAACGATTTCGGTGGCGCCGCAGGCAAGCGGGCCGTAGGTGATATAGGTGTGGCCGGTCACCCAACCGATGTCGGCGGTACACCAGAAGGTGTCGTTATCCTTGACGTCGAAGGTGTACTTCATGGTCAGGATGGCGTGCAGCAGGTAGCCGCCGGTAGAGTGCTGGACACCCTTCGGCTTGCCGGTCGAACCCGAGGTGTAGAGCAGGAACAGCGGATGTTCGGCTTCGACCCATTCCGGTTCGCAGGTTTCCGGCTGGTTGGCCAGTTCTTCGTGCAACCAGGTGTCGCGACCGGCAACCATGTTGACTTCGGCACCGGTGCGCTTGAAGACGATGACGCTCTTGGCGGATTCGCAACCGCCCATGGCGAATGCTTCGTCGGCGATCGGCTTGAGCGGGATGGCCTTGCCACCACGGTACTGGCCATCGGAGGTGATCAGCATGACGGCGCCGGCGTCGTTGATACGATCGCGCAGCGACTGAGCGGAGAAGCCGCCGAAGACGACGGAGTGGATGGCACCGATACGGGCACAAGCCTGCATGGCGACGATGCCTTCGATGGTCATCGGCATGTAGATGACGACGCGATCGCCCTTCTTGACACCCTTGGAACGCAGCAGGTTGGCCATCTTGCAGACCTTGACCAGCAGTTCCTTGTAGGTGACCTTGGTGACCTGACCGTCGTCGGCTTCGAAGATGATGGCGACCTTGTCGCCCTTGCCGGCTTCGACGTTGCGATCCAGACAGTTGTAGGAAACGTTGAGCTTGCCGTCGGCAAACCACTTGTAGAACGGGGCGTTGGACTCATCAAGCACCTGGGTGAACGGCTGCTTCCAGGTGATCAGGTCGCGGGCGCGCTTGGCCCAAAAACCTTCGTAGTCGGCTTCTGCCTCCGCGCACAGCGCCTTGTAGGCGTCCATCCCGGAAACCGCCGCATTCTTGACGATCTCTTCGGACGGGTAGTACATCTGCACGGACTCATTCGACATATTTTTCTCCTCTGCGGTACTTCGCAATTGTGTTGAAACAACCGATCGGATTCCAGGCAATACCCAGAACTACTAAAGCCGCACAAGCCGGGAAATACCAAATTCCCCACGCCAGCGTTGATGCGGCATTAGACGGCCATATTCTTACAATCGCCTTACGAAATCACGCTGCGGCGCAGCAATTCAGCAACAATTCATGCCGTATGCGAATGGCGCTACGACCACTACTTTCGGCATGGTAGACTCGCGGTTTTCAATGCCTACGCACAACCAATGAGCGCTCCCGTCAAATATCTCGAATCGTTCATTTTCGCGAGCCGCTGGATACAGGCGCCGCTCTACCTTGGCCTGATCGTCGCCCAGGTGGTTTACTGCTGGCTGTTCATGGTGGAACTGAGCCATCTGGTCGCCGGCGCCTTCGGGCCGCACCACATGACCGAAACCGACGTCATGCTGATCGTCCTCGGCCTGATCGACGTCGTCATGATCGCCAATCTGCTGGTCATGGTCATTGTCGGCGGCTACGAAACCTTCGTTTCCCGTCTCGATCTGGAAGGCCACCCGGATCAGCCGGAATGGCTCTCGCACGTCAATGCCGGCGTACTCAAGATCAAGTTGTCGACGGCCATCATCGGCATTTCGTCGATCCACCTCCTGAAGAGTTTCATCAATGCCGGCAACCTGACCGAGCACACATTGATGTGGCAAGTCATCATCCACGTCGTATTCCTTTTCTCGGCGCTGGCCATGGCCCTGGTGGACAAGACCATGACCCAGACGCTTGCCCTGCAGCATCAAAAACACCACTAAAAGTCGGAGTCCCGCATGACCGCCATCAAACAGGAAGACCTGATCCAGTCCATCGCCGATGCTTTCCAGTACATCAGCTACTACCACCCGCTGGATTACATCAAGGCCTTGGGTGAAGCTTACGACCGCGAAGAGTCCCCGGCCGCCAAGGACGCCATCGCCCAGATCCTGACCAATTCGCGCATGGCCGCCGAAGGCCATCGTCCGATCTGTCAGGACACCGGTATCGGCATGGTCTTCATCAAGGTCGGCATGCAGGTCACCTGGCCGGATGCCACCATGAGCATCCAGGAAATGATCAACGAAGGCGTCCGTCGCGCCTACGCCAACCCGGACAACCCGCTGCGCGCTTCCGTGCTGGCCGACCCTGCCGGCGCCCGCAAGAACACCAAGGACAACACCCCGGCCGTGGTGCACTTCGAGATTGTCGAAGGCCATCACGTCGAGGTCATCTGTGCGGCCAAGGGCGGCGGCTCCGAAGCCAAGTCCAAGTTCGCCATGCTCAACCCCTCCGACGACCTGGTCGACTGGGTGTTGAAGAAGATTCCAGAAATGGGCGCCGGTTGGTGTCCGCCGGGCATCATCGGCATCGGCATCGGCGGCACGCCGGAAAAGGCCATGCTGCTGGCCAAGGAATCGATCATGGCCCCGGTCGACATTCACGAACTGAAGGCCAAGGCGGCCTCCGGTGCGGTGCTGACGCGCCCGGAACAACTGCGCCTCGAACTGATGGAAAAGATCAACGCACTGGGCGTCGGCGCCCAGGGCCTGGGCGGCCTGACAACCGTGCTCGACGTCAAGGTGCTCGACTACCCCTGCCATGCTGCCAACCTGCCGGTCGCACTGGTGCCGAACTGCGCTGCCACCCGCCACTGCCACTTCCACCTCGATGGCTCCGGCCCGGCCAAGATCGAACCGCCGAAGCTGGAAGACTGGCCGGCCGTGACCTGGACGCCGGACGTCAAGTCGGCTACCAGCGTCAATCTCGACACCCTGACCAAGGAAGAAGTCGCCTCCTGGAAGGTCGGCCAGAAGCTGCTCCTGAACGGCAAGATGCTGACCGGCCGCGATGCCGCTCACAAGCGCATCTCCGACATGCTGGCCAAGGGCGAGAAGCTGCCAGTCGATTTCACCAACCGCGTCATCTACTACGTCGGCCCGGTCGATCCGGTGCGTGACGAAGTCGTCGGCCCGGCCGGCCCGACCACAGCTACCCGCATGGACAAGTTCACCCGCACCATGCTGGAGAAGACCGGCCTGATCTCGATGATCGGCAAGTCCGAGCGCGGCCCGGTCGCCATCGAAGCGATCAAGGACAACAAGTCGGCCTACCTGATGGCTGTCGGTGGCGCAGCCTACCTCGTCGCCAAGGCGATCAAGTCGGCCAAGGTCGTCGGCTTCGAAGACCTCGGCATGGAAGCCATCTACGAATTCGACGTCAAGGACATGCCGGTGACCGTCGCCGTCGATTCGACCGGCAGCAACGTGCATGAAAGCGGCCCGAAGGAATGGCAGATCAAGATCGGCAAGATCCCGGTCAAGGCCTGATCCTTCCTGCGCAGCAACAAAAAAGCCGGCAATCGCCGGCTTTTTCAATTGCTTCGCTGAACTCGATCAAGTCATGCGCTCGGCCCGCGCCCGGTCCCAAAAGCGTTTGTTCATATCGTCGAGCGGCAAGCCGAGGCGGAAGCTGGCATCCATCTGCTTGAGCAGGGGCATCAGTTGCAGGCCGAGCTGCCCCAGGCAACCGTTCAGTTGTGCCGGCTCGGTCGTTGCCAGCAATGCCTTCAACTTGGCAAGAAATTCGTCGTTGGAAACCTGCGCGGGGAGAATGGTGCTCGAATCCGCCACCACCAGATTGCCGCCGGCACGCCGCGCAGCTTCGAGGCGGGATTCCGCCAGATTGAGCAGTTCCTGAACGGAAATATCGACGCCATCTTCCGGCGCCACCGCAATACCGACGCTGACGGTCAAATCGACCTGCTGCCCGCGCACTGAAATCTGCGCAGCCGTCATCGCCTTGCAGATACGGTTGGCGAAGCCGGTACAAATCGCCCGCGTCGTCGCCGGCGCCACGATCATCACCTTGCCTTGGGCCAACTGGCCAATGCTGTCTTCCGAACGAATCTTGCGGGCGAGCAGGAAAGAAAACTTCTGCACCGTGCGCGTCGCCAGATCGATGCCATATTTGCGCACCAGATCGTCGTAGCCGTCGAGCGAAAAGGCCAAAACGCCGACGCCCCAACCGTCCGGTGCCGCCGTCAGCAACTGCCCCAGGCGCTCCTCGAGCATTTCGCGGGCCAGCACGACATCTTCGCTGCCTTCGCTGTCGCCACCCGACTTGCTTTCGTCGGCCTCCAGGCCGGCCATGCCGCCCATCTGGCCCATGATGTCGCTGATGCCGACATCGGTACGCACGCCGACGTCTTCCGGCGTTTCTTCGTCTTCCTCGACCAAGGCCGAAACCAGCGTCTGGTCGACGTCGCCGCCTTCGTGGCGAGCGCCGCTCAGGCGCTCGACCAATGCTGCAACAATGCTTTCCAGCGAAGCAGAAGCCGAATCGCGCGAGATGAATTCATTAACGCCACAGCTGCGAGCCTTGGCCCGCTCCTCGTCGGAAAAGGAATCCGGCACGACCAGGAAGAATGGCAGGCGATTCAGGCGCGGCAGCTTGCTCTCGCGCAGGCGCTCGACCAGTGCCAGGCCATCCAGACGGTTCAGGTTGATCCCGGAAACGACGGCAACGATGGAATGATCGAGCACGAGCGATTGCCAGGCCGATTCACCACTCGATTCCTCGCGGACTTCGAAATGCCCCGACAGCTCACGCGCCAAAGAAACGCGGATCACTTTCGACGCATCAGCCAGTAGTACTTTTCCCAGATTACTCATTTTTCACTCGAACCATTTCCGCCGCACGGGCAGCCTTTGGTCATACATAAACTCAGTCAAGTTTAAGGCGTGCCGCGCCAAGCCTCAAGCATATTCCGGGCAAATTACGGTAAAACATCTGGCTGCCCCTCTTGCATACAACGTCACTCTCGGCCATAGTAGCGACTCTTTCTGCCCCCGACCTGACAATATCCCCATGACCGCCACCCGTACCTTCCGCTCCGTTGCTGCCCGCGCAGTATCGCCGGTCGTCGTACGCGTAGTCGTAGTAGGCGTCGTAACGCACGCGCCGTCGCGGATCAGGTAAGCAGCAGAAACACCAAAATTACCAACCCCCGCCGGCGCAAACCGGCGGGGGTTTTGTTTTGGAACCTCGCCGGAATCGCCGATTACCGAGAAAGAGAGAGTTCCATGACAGAAACACTGACCGGTGCCGAAATCACCATCCGCCTGCTCGAGCGACAGGGCATCCGCACCGTCGCCGGCATTCCTGGCGGCGCCATCCTGCCGATCTACGACGCGCTCGGCCGTTCCACCGCCATTCACCACGTCCTCGCCCGCCACGAGCAGGGCGCCGGCTTCATGGCCCAGGGCATGGCCCGCGCCAGCGGCGAAGTCGCCGTCTGCATGGCCTCCTCCGGCCCCGGCGCGACCAACCTGCTGACCGCCATCGCCGACGCCAAGCTCGACTCCATCCCGCTCGTCGCCATCACCGGCCAGGTGCCCAAGGCAATGATCGGCACAGACGCCTTCCAGGAAGTCGACACCTACGGCCTGAGCCTTCCGATCACCAAGCACAACTTCCTCGTCTCTTCGGCCGAAGAACTGCTCGAGGTGATCCCGCGCGCCTTCGCGCTCGCCGCCTCCGGCCGCCCCGGCCCGGTGCTGGTCGATATTCCCAAGGACGTGCAGAGCCAGGCCATCGAGATTGCCGAGTGGCCCGAACCCGGCCGCCGCCAGGCCGCGCCGGAAGCCGACGGCTGGGCGATTTCCGAAGCCGCCGCCATGATCAACGCCGCCAAGCGCCCCATCCTCTACCTCGGCGGCGGCGTCGTGCATAGCGGCGCGGCCGATCTTGCCGTCCAGCTCGCCGAAAAAGCCAACCTGCCCACCGTGATGACCCTGATGGCGCTCGGCGCCATGCCGGTCGATCACCCGCTCGCCTGCGGCATGCTCGGCATGCACGGCGCGCGCTACACCAACATGCTGCTCGACGAATGCGACCTGCTGATCGCCGTCGGCGCCCGCTTCGACGACCGGGCGACCGGCAAGGTGGCCGCCTTCTGCCCGCAGGCCAAAATCATCCATATCGACATCGACCCGGCCGAACTCGACAAGATCAAGACCGCCCACATCGGCATCACCGCCGACGTCACCGAAGCCCTCGCCCGCCTGCTGCCGGCGGTCAGTGAAAATTCGCGAAATTCGTGGGTGCACCGCAGCAATGAGCTCAAAGCCGAGTTCCCGCAAGCCATGCCGGGCCTCGACGACCCGCGCTCGCATTTCGGCCTGATCCGCAGCGTCGCCGCCTGCCTGGACGACGAAGCCGTCATCGCCACCGACGTCGGCCAGCACCAGATGTGGGTCGCCCAGGCCTACCCGCTGCGCCGGCCGCGCCAGTGGCTCACCTCCGGCGGCCTCGGCACCATGGGCTTCGGCGTACCGGCTGCCATCGGCGCCGCCCTCGCCCAGCCCGAGCGCACCGTCGTCTGCTTCACCGGCGACGGCTCCATCCTGATGAACATCCAGGAACTCGTCACCGCCGGCGAAGAGAACGCCAACATCAAGATCGTGCTGATGGACAACGCCTCGCTCGGCCTGGTGCACCAGCAGCAGACGCTGTTCTACGGCGAGCGCCTGTTCGCCTCGCAGTTCAAGACCAGCCCGGATTTCATCAAGGTTGCCCAAGGCTTCGGCATCCACGCCGTCGATCTCGACCAGGCCGCCAACCCCTGCGCCGCGCTGATGGAAGCCATCGCCCGCCCCGGCCCCTGCCTGATCCACGCCAGCATCGACGTCGACAACAAGGTCTACCCCATGGTGCCGCCGGGCGCCGCCAACCGTGACATGATCGGAGCTTAGGAGCCTGTGTTGATGGGGTTTATAACTCGCGTTAGAGAAAGGCGCCGATGGATGCAAGGCGTGCCCTGCGGCCCATAGTCATCTATGGGCAAAGGGCGCAACGCAGCAGACGCGGCGCCTTTCTCTAACCCGAAGGGCTGGTTTGCTACTGGCGCATTGCTTCGTTGCGGCTTGCTCATGTAGATCACTACATTTCGCAATCCGCGCCTTGCACTGCATCCAGCAGCAAACCAGCGCGAGCTATAAACCTCACCAATACAGGCTCCATATGAACGCCATCAACAAAAACGAACAAAACGCCCTCTCCCGCGCCGTGCTGGAGATCGACGTCAACAACCACCCCGGCGTCATGTCGCACGTCGTCGGCCTCTTCTCCCGCCGCGCCTACAACGTCGAAGGCATCCTCTGCCTGCCCGTAGGCGACGGCAGGTGCAGCCGCATCTGGCTACTGGTCAACGAAGACCAGCGCCTGGCTCAGATGATGAAACAGGTCGAAAAACTCGAAGACGTCATCGCCATCCGCCGCCACCATGCGGATCACGCGGTATTCCAGGATTTGGAAGCGTTCTTCAAACCTTGATGGCTAGAGGCGACGGCCGGCTTTCGGGCTGGCCGTCGCTTTTTTTCTGCCTAGCCGGGATATGGTTTTTAGGGTTTTTGGGCAGTGCACCGCAGCAGTCGGCCAAACAACACCTAAAAGCGACCTGCCTTGCCCCAGTTTCATCCGCCCGATCGCACATCCTCTCGCAATGCCAAACAGATAGACGCGTTCTACGCCGATGCGTATATTTATGTCCATTGCCTAACATAAAGGCAAACACCTTCACGTCGAAACTTGTTCCCGGATAGCAATATCCTGTTTCACAGCTTGATGGCATCCATGAATAAACAACGAATCTCTCAAAACGCTTGCAAGACAACGCAAACTCCTTGTCCTATCCGCCAGCTTATTAGGAAGGTTTCCAAATTAGGCGACAGTTTTGTCGGTTAGGTAGCCACGACATCCGTGATCGATTTCATTCCGCTCATGATTTACATGTTGCTCAGCCCAATTGTCCTCATCCCATGTCTTTTCATCGGCGCATCCGGGCTGCCCATCGGGCGCTTACTGTTGCTTAGTTCGGCTTGCTCCGCCATCGGGGGTATTCTGTCTTTTCCGCTCATTCACTTCTTTGTCGTCTCAACCCCAGCTGAAACAGGTGGTTTCAGTGTGCTACTTAGCTCAGTCATCGCTGCTGTGATAGCAGGCTCAGCCCCCACCCTTGTGATGTATTCACTATCGAGTGCCAAGCGTTCAGATCGCCCCTCCAAATCCGAGGGAAACAACAATGCCTAACATCACAATCCACCGGTTCTCCGGCAAGCTGCGCTTGCCTTCGTCCGGTGATTTTCCACATTGAGCCATTGCAAACCCATGTCGTCGCCTTCACCAGAAAAATCTTTTGTTATTCGCTATCTGGGCCCGCTGATTCCAATGGGTTTCTGCAGTTTTGGTTTTTGGCTGCTTGCCACTGGCCGCTATGTCTTTCGTCCCAGCCGCAGCACCACTGAACTTGTCTTGCTTTCACCTGATTCCTATATCGCCGGTGGATTTTTCATATGCTTGGCTGTACTCATCACCGCCCTTGGTGTTTCTGGCAACGCTAAACGCTTGCTTTTTTGGTCCGGTGCTGCCGGTGCCGTATTGTTTTTTTCAGTTGAGGCTGGACGGCAGTTACTTGGGGTTGCGGCTTATGGCTAACCCTGCGCTCTCAAAGAAAGTGCTTGTGCCATTCGTCATTTCGGTTATCGAGCATGTGTTGCTCTAGCTCAATTTATGACTCATATTCCACTGCCCCCGCGTGCACATGCCCATGAAGCGACACTTGTCTCAACGCATACTCTCTTTAGTCCTTTGCATCGCTCTTTGCGGCTGTTCTGCCGTGCCCTTACCGACCAAATCATCCGTCTCCACCATCGAAGTCTGTAGTGGGCGACACGACTGCAATAACGGCAAGTTCAAAATCGAAGATGCCGAGTCGATAAGTCGGGCGATTGAGACGCTACTTCCCTTTCAAAGCGGTTGGCAAACCGAAGGCCAGATGGCTCTTACAACCGGGTGGCTTACCTATCCCACACCTGAAGACAGCGTGCTCTTTCGTGATCGCAGAGGAAAAGCTGAGCTGGTTATTTGGTTTGGCCCTGGCTGGATGGGGGCAGCTCTGTATGGCGGAAGTAGCCAAGGCAAGTACTTCAGAAAGGTCAGCGATGAGGACGTTAAATTGCTACGTTCCGCTTTACGTATAACCCATCACTCAACTGGAACTGCGCAAAAAGCCGCGCAGACCGGGTAACTCCGCGTCAGGAGCCTAAATGCACACTCTCCGGATACTTATTACTGCTCTTCTGCTCGCGACGTGGTCGCTATGCCAATTGGCATTCGCTGAAAATATTAGCCTCTTACCCAAGTACGGTTCCTTACCCAAGAATGAAGCGCAGAAGAAGGCAGATCAACAGTTTCTTGCCGAGATCGACAGTCAATACAGCGGAGACCGAAAGAAAGCGGCTGCGGACATTGCCAGCAGCGGCTGGCAATTCCTGCGTCAGGGTAATAACTCAGCTGCGATTAAGCGCTTCAATCAGGCTTGGTTGCTCGACAGCGCCAATGGAAATGCGCTATGGGGAATGGCCGTAGTTTCGTCCAACACCGGAAACACCATGGGGGCGTTAGCTCTTTTCCTGGAAGCACAGCGTTCAGTTGGAGGCGATATTGACTTTGATGCCGACTACGCCAGGACCGTTGGAATTGTCGGTGCCGAACGAAAAGACGGCACTCTCATCAAGAATGCATTTGCCCGATTTGCCAGTGTTTACGAACGGGCTCCGCTGCACACATTAAATCTTCAAAACTGGGCAATCACCCTCTTTTACATCGGCGATTACGCCGAGGCATGGAAGAAGATTCAACTCGCGGAAGCAACCCCTCGTCGCGCAGATCTTGACCCTAACTTCATCGCGGCTTTGCAAGGCAAGATGCCGCGGCCATGACAAACGCAACTCATAACTCGGCGCACAACCTCGCTCCCTTCATTCAGCGAGAGGCCAGAGAGATTTCTCCTTTCCCGAGCCGTGCCATATCCAACCGAACTGCGGTTTTTGCCCTTTTTGGCCAGTGCACCGCAGCAATGAATGAAAACCTGCCAGCCGGCTGGCTGAGCCTGATCACAAACAATCGGGGACAGACCACGATTTATTTCCCAAAGCAAACGTGGTCTATCCCTATTTAATTCCGGCGTTGATCTATCCCCCTGCTCCTTGAGCACCACGTATTACGCCAAGAAGGAATCCGAATGACACTGCGTAGTTTGTCACTTCTCTTCGCTCTGCTGCTCGCCTGGATCTCCCCCCCAGCCGTCGCCACGACAACGGAGCTACCATTCAACAAGCCTTCGGGAACGCAAGTTCTGCGCGCAGAGTTCGGTTTGTTCAACTTGTCGCAATCCGGCAAGCCGCCCTTCGTGCCTGCAAAAGTCGTACCGCTGAAGCCGAATCAGAGCTATGGCTGGCTCATTCAGTTGCGTACCGACAAACCCAAGATTCGCTGGAAGGAAGAGTTCACTTTGCCTGCCAAGCCGAACACCTGGGGCGATCCAGAGCCCATCGGAGCGCGCACGGTGTCATCCGATGGCCGGGTATCGGTCACCGAGCGCGAAGTCGCTCCCGACCGAGGAACGATTTTCAATGTCTGGACAGTAGCCCCTGGCGACCCGAAAGGCCGCTACCGGATACGGGTTTATGTTGAAGGGAGCCTTGCTCAGGAATTCGAGTTCGACGTTCAGTAATCCCAACCAACGTCAGAACGACTGGCGACCAAGCAAAGAGCTATCTTGATTTTCCTTGGGCTGTTTTATGCCCAACCCAATCTTGGTTTTTGCCCGTTTTAACCAGTGCACCGCAGCAGTAGATGCCTGATACCTAGGGTTGGATTCTTCTGAATTACCCAGCAACGCATTGGACGAAACCTGGCTGTCCGAAATCCTAAACTTTGGCATGGTGTCACACCCGGAGTGCCTTCCTGGCCAACGCCCTTAACGCGGAAAGGGCGCTGCCCGTAGTACTGGAAAGCGTTGCTGAAGCGCCACCCAGTTATCCTCGGCATCGAGACATTGTTGGTGCGAATGTATATGGCAAAGGCGCTGCAACATGGCTGTCGCTTGTGCCGCGTCACCATTCAGGCCCAGTGCCAAGGCATAACGGTTCAAGACATGGGGGTAGGGATAACGTTCGGCAACCCGTTCCATGAAACGAAGTTCATCAGCCGTCATGGCCTCGCGTGCCGGCCAACCGAAAATGGTGATCCAGGCATCCAATTGATCGAGCGTACCGCCCTCCAAGCGCGCAAACGATTCGTCGGGCAGCGGCGAGCGCTCATTGACCACCCGCATGTTCCTGAATCGAGCTTCGACGTCTCGATACGCCAGCGCAGTGAGTGAAAACGCCAAGGTCACCGACACAAGCAGGGGAACGAAAACGGGATGGCTGCCTTGCCATCCACCCTCGCCTCCCGCGGCTTCCGTCACGCCCATGGCAATACCGACGGGCAGGAGGAAGTAGGCGTAGGCCAAGGGGTATTCGACCATGCCATGCGCCATGACCCCGAGGCTGGCAATCAGGAACCACACGGCTGTGCGGGATTGGCAACTGCGAATTCGCTGTACAAACCATCCCGTCAGCACGAGACAAATCAATCCGCCAAGCGGCAGGCCGTTCCACAGCAATAGGTCGAGAAAAAGGTTATGGCTGTAGTCAAAAACTGCGGTATGAAGCGGGTAATCGAGCGCTACGACGAGCTGGGCCTTGGCGGTTTGCAGCCAACCATAGCCTAGCCACGGCGCACGCCCAAGTGCGTCGAGCATCGATCGCCAATAGCCCGGACGCGTACCCGCATCGGCCATTCCGAGAACGGTACGCCCGGAGAGTTGGCCCGACAGAACGACCAGACTCACCAACAAGACAACGACCAAGACGGCAAGTATGACCTTGGGATTGGCCGACCCGGCCTCACTACGCGCCGTTCGCCGATAGACTCCCAGCCCGACGAGCATCAAGACTGCTGCCTCCAGAATGCCGGCGCGGGCGCCGGAAATCAGCATGCCGAAGGCGAGCAACGAAACGCCAAGCAGCAAGGTGAGGCGACGGATGGCACCCGTTTCAAAAAACCAGAACAGGCCACACACTCCGAGAAAGAGCAGCGTGCAAAACTGGTTCGGTTGGGCAAAATTCGCGAAGGGCCTGCTTCCTGGCGAAAAGTCGCCAAACCATGGCTCATGAGTGGGCACCCCGGCCCATTGCACCACGGCGATGGCCGTAGAGACGATGCTTCCTGCAACCAGCCCGCCCCAAAAACAGGATTTCAGCGCATTCGCATTTGGCGACTTTTCGAGCATTGCGCCGCAGAGGAAAGACAAGAAAAAAGCGCCGACGTACAACGCCGCGACCAAAGCGTCGCCGGAAAAATTAGAAACGCCACCAACCCATTGCAAGGCAATCGCCACAAAACACAAGGCCGTCATCGCCGGAATCAGCCATCCGACTGCCGCCACACGTCGAGTTTCCAAGCGAAAAAACAGGGCTGCGACGATAAGCAGGACAAAGGCCGGGCCATCGATCCACGCCGATGGCCAAGGTTGCGCGCGTTTGGTAATCAGGCCGAGCATGCCCAGCGACGCCAAGGCCAACATCAACAGGACGCTGGGCTGATGCGGCTTGGGTGGCGTCTTGGAAAGAATGTCGGAAAGCGTCATGTCGGCGTTTCAACTAAAGCATGGGTCATTCAACCAAGGCTGAATTCGATCATTGCGCAGCAAGAAAAGCGATCGATGATGAAGAAAGCATGAACGAAACGTCCATCGCCGCGCACTGTTTTTTGCCCTAAAAGCCGCGTACACCGCAGCAGCGAGTCAAAGCAATCCGCCAACGAAAAACCTGACTGCGCCGCGCTGCAAACAAGCCAACAGTCACTCCGCCGGCACGAAATGCCGGCTTTTTTCCCGGGCCTTGGCCAGGGTTTCGTAGGCGCGGATGATGCGTAGCTGTTCGTCGCTGATCGACTCGAAGCGCAGGCCGACGAGGTGTTGGTGGCCGACGCGGCGGATGCGCATGATGCTGACGTAGGCTTCGACTGGGGCGGCGAGATCGGGCGATTCGATCTGGCAGATGCCGACCAGGCCGGTCGGTTTGCCGCCGAGTACGGCCACGTCGAGCATGACGCCAACACCGGAAACGGAAATATCGGCGGTCGGGAATTCGAAGTGCTGGCCACCGATGTCCAGCTGGACCCGGCCTTTAAGATTGAAACGGTTATCGCGGCGGCGTTCTCTCACTTGGCATCCAATGCTTAAGGCAGATGGGTATTTTACATGCCGGCCGCCAGCCGCATAGCACGGCGGCAAGGCGATGCAACTCAAATCCACGCCGGGCCCCGGCCCGCTATACTCGCCCTGTCATCAATCCGCACAGCATCATGACCGCACAACCCATCGCCTGGCAAAGCGCCCACGAATATTCCGACATCCTCTACGAAACCGCCGAAGGCATCGCCAAGATCACGATCAACCGGCCGGAACGGCGCAATGCCTTTCGCCCGGAGACGGTCAAGCAGCTGATCGACGCCTTCCATCGTGCCCATCACGACAACGCCATTGGCGCCATCATTCTTTGCGGCGCCGGCGGCGAGGCCTTCTGCTCGGGCGGCGACCAGAAGGTGCGCGGCGACGAAGGCTACATCGACGAAGGCGGCACACCACACCTGAACGTACTCGATCTGCAGATGCAGATTCGCCGCCTGCCCAAACCAGTGGTGGCGATGGTGGCCGGTTTCGCCATTGGCGGCGGGCATGTACTGCACCTGGTCTGCGACCTGTCGATTGCTGCCGACAATGCTCGTTTCGGCCAGACCGGACCGCGCGTCGGCAGCTTCGATGCCGGCCTGGGCGCAGGCCTGATGGCGCGCACCATCGGCCTCAAGCGCGCCAAGGAAATCTGGCTGCTCTGCCGCCAGTACGACGCCGCCACCGCGCTCGACTGGGGGCTGGTCAATGCCGTCGTGCCGCTTGAAAAACTGGAAGAAGAGACCGTGCAATGGTGCCGCGAAATGCTGCAACTGTCGCCCATGGCGCTGCGCATGATCAAGGCCGGCTTCAACGCCGACACCGATGGCCTGGCTGGCATTCAGGAATTGGCTGGCAACGCCACCGGCCTCTTCTACATGAGCGAAGAAGGGCAGGAAGGCCGCAACGCTTGGCTGGAACGCCGCTCGCCCGATTTCGGCAAGTACCGCAAACGGCCGTGAACATCGTCGCGGCCGACTGGCTGCCCTACGCCCTGCCGCTCAAACGCCCCTGGCAAACCGCCCGGGGCGTGATGACGCAGCGCGCAGGCCGCCTGTTGCGCCTGACGGCGGCCGATGGCCGCATCGGCTGGGGCGATGCGGCCCCGCTGCCGGAGTTCGGCATCGACGCGGCGATGGCTGCCGCCTTCGCCGAGGAGTGCGCCCAGCTCGACCTGCTCGCCCAGCGCGCCGGCCTGCCGTTGAACGCCTGGTTGAGCGGGGAGGCGCCGCGGGCCACTGCTGCGGTGAACAGCGTTTTGGGGGCAATTTCCACGGTCAGCGCGGAGCAACTGCGGACGGCCCACGCCGCTGGCTATCGTGTTGCCAAGCTGAAGGTCGGCGTGTTGCCGGTGGCTGAGGAAATCGCCCGACTGCGTGAGTTGTGCGCAGAGATTCGTCTCGCACCGACTCAATCAGCCGAGGGTGGCGACTGGATTCCCGCCTGCGCGGGAATGACGGGGGGTGGCGATACGGGCATGGCCACGCTTCGGTTGCGTTTGGACGCCAACCGGGCATGGTCCATGGCCGACGCACAAGCCTTTATCGACGCCTGCGCCGGCCTGCCCGTCGAGGGGCTGGAAGAGCCGTTGGCTGAACCGAGCGTCGCCGCTCTGGCCGAATTGCAGCGGCGGGTCCCCTTCCCGCTCGCCATCGACGAATCCATCGAATTGCTGACGTCTCATTTCTTCCGCCATCCGCCGGTGCGCCGCCTGGTGCTCAAGCCGGCGCGGCATGGCTTGCTGGCCAGCGTGGAACTGGCCTTGCGCGCCCGCGCCTCGGGCATCGAGGTTGTCGTTACGTCGGCGCTGGAAAGCGCCTGCGGCTTGCTCGCCTGCGCCCATCTGGCCGCCGCCGTTGCGCCGGACGGCGTGCATGGCCTGGGCACGGCCGACTGGCTGGCAGCCGATACCGGCGACAGCCCGCGCATTGTCGAGGGGCACCTGCACTTGCCGCAGGAAGCCGGCATTGGCTTTCACCCATTTGGTGCATAAATCAGCCCTGACATTGTCGGGTTTGCAACACGACAATCGGAAAACAATCCACTGATTTAAAACGGTTTTTTATTTGGCTCGGTCCTTGCTAAAGGGTATGCGTACCCATTTACCAAGCCGAGCAAAATGGCCGAGATCATCCATTCCAAGAAGGCACTGGCGGTCAATCCGCTGAAGGTCAGCCAGCCGGTGGGCGCCTCGCTCGCCTTCCTGGGCCTGAACCGCAGCCTGCCGCTGATGCATGGTTCGCAGGGCTGTACGGCCTTCGGCAAGGTCTTCTTCGTGCGCCACTTCCGCGAGCCGATCCCGCTGCAGACGACGGCGATGGATCAGGTATCGACCATCATGGGCGCCGACGAGAACATCATCGAGGCGCTGCGTACGCTTTCCGACAAGAGCAAGCCGGACATCATCGGCCTGGTCACCACCGGCCTCTCGGAAACGCAGGGCACCGACATTCACCGCGCCGTGCGCGACTTCCGCACCCAGCACCCGGAATTCGCCAACGTGGCGGTGGTTGCGGTCAATACACCGGACTACCTCGGCTGCCTGGAAAGCGGCTACGCGCTGGCGGTCGAAGGCATCATCGAGACGCTGGTGCCGGAAAGCCAGACCGTCGGCAAGCGCCCGAAGCAGGTCAATGTGCTGGCTTCCGGCATGCTGACGCCGGGCGACACCGAGGCGATCAAGGAATGGATCGAAGCCTTCGGCCTGCGGGCCATCATGGTGCCGGACATTGGCGATTCGCTCGATGGCCACCTGATCGAGGCCGAATTCTCGTCGCTGACCATCGGCGGCACGCCGCGCTCGGAAATCGAGATCATGGGCGAGTCCACCGCAACATTGGTGATCGGCCCCTCGCTGCACAAGGCGGCGGACATTCTCAAGGCCAAGACCGGCGTGCCCGACTACCGTTTCGAAGGCCTGATGGGCCTCGACGATTGCGACGCCTTCACGCAGGCTTTGGCCGAGATTTCCGGCAAGCCGGTACCGCCCCATATCGAACGCCAGCGCGCCCAGTTGCAGGATGCGATGGTCGACAGCCACTTCATGCTCGGCTTCGCCCGCGTGGCGCTGGCCGCCGACCCCGATCTGCTCGGCCAGCAGGTGCGTTTCCTGACCGGCATGGGCGCCGAAATCGTCGCCGCTGTCAGTCCGCACAAGCACGACAGCCTGGCCGGCCTGCCGATTCCGAAGGTGATCATCGGCGACCTGGAAGACATGGAAAAGGAGGCGCGCGCCGGCGATGCGCAGTTCGTCATGTCCAACTCGCATGCCGTCGAAACGGCCAAGCGCCTCGGCCTGCCGCTGATGCGCTCAGGTTTTCCACAGTACGACCTCGTGGGCGGTTATGCCCGCACCTGGGTGGGCTACCGGGGTTCCCGGCAGGCCTTGTTTGATCTTGCCAACCTCATGCTGGGACAACACCATGAACTCGAACCCTATCGATCAATCTACTGGGCCGACGACCGTGACGGCCCCGGCCAACAACATGTCATCTCGTCGTCTACAGCTGGTCTGGTCCATTAAGCAGGAGCCCGCAGCCGTGCTCAAGGTCGCCTTCGCTTCCACCGATCGCACGCGCGTCAATCAGCATTTTGGCGCGGCCGAGGGTTTTGCCGTCTATGAAGTGACGCCGGACAAGGCCACGCTGGTCGGCGTCGCCGAATTCGCCGAAGAGGCGATGGATGGCAACGAAGACAAGCTGGGCGCCAAGGTCGATTTCCTCGAAGGCTGCGCTGCGGTCTACGTGATGGCCATCGGTGCCTCGGCGATCAAGAAATTGATGGCCAAGGGCATCCAGCCGATCCGCGTCGAGGAAATCGACGGCATCGACGACCTGCTGGTCGAGATTTCCAAGGCCATGACCGAAGGCGGCGTCGCCTGGATCGACCGCGCCATCGCCGCCCAGGGCAAGGCCAAGTCCGACGACCGCTTCGCCGCCATGGAAGAGGAAGGCTGGGAAGGCTGATGAGCAGCGAATTCATCGAACACAAGGGCGTCGTCCAGCGTATCGAGGACGGTGTCGCGCTGGTTGCCATCGAAACCGGCGGCTGCTCCTCCTGCGGGCACGGCAGCAGCTGCGGCGTCGGCAAGATGGCGGCCGGTCGGCCGGCCACCCTGCTCAAGATTCCGGTCTCGGACGAAGTGCGCAGCGGCGATTTCGTCGCCGTCGGCATCCCGGCCGGCAAGCTGACGATCTCCGGCCTGCTCGGCTACCTCTTTCCCGGCTTTGCCATGTTGATCGGCGCCTGGTTCGGTGCCGCCCTCGACGGCAGCGACGGCGCCACGGCACTGGGCGCCATTGCCGGCTTCATGGGCGCGCTGATCATCGCCCGCCTGGCCATTTCCGCCTTGCCCGGAATCATGCCTGCTCCGCAGTTGATCCGGGTTTCCCATCATTCCCAACCTTTCCCCCAGGAGTAAAACCATGTCCGAAGCCGTTGCCGCCGATCCTATTTTCGAGACTGATTTCATCAAGGAAATGGCTCGCCAGATGCGCGCCCTCGACACTTACGGCACCTACCAGGGCTGGAGCGTCGAGAAGATCCTCGACCCCTACATCATGACCAAGGAGCGCAAGGCCGAGATTCCGCTGGTCGGCGACCCCGACGATGTCACCATCGCCCGCGTCAAGGCCTTCTACAACGCCATCGCCGTGTTGATCGAGAAGGAATGCAAGCTGCTCGCCGTGCCGCTGATCCACCTGACGCACGAAGGCTTCGGCCGCGCCCTGATCACCGTCGGCAAGCTGGTCGCCGTCGATAAGACCCTGCGCGACGTGCATCGCTTCGGCTTCGCCAGCCTGTCCAAAATGAAGGACGAGGCCGACAAGCTGCTGTCCGTCGCCATCGAGCGCATCGGCCAGTACCCGGGCGTCGCCGGTCTGTAAGTTCATTTCAGGGAGGTCATGAACATGAGTCCAGAAGAAATCGCCGCCCTCGACAAGGAAGTGAAAAAGCTCAAGCGCATCTCTTCCGAATGGGCTTCCCAATTGCACGACCTCGTGGAAGACCGCCTGCCGGCGGCCTACCACGAGATTCCGGGCATTTCCCAATCCACCTACGATGCTTGCAAGGCCTGGGCTGACGCCAACGCCAAGCTCGCAGCGGCACAGAAAGGCTGAACACCATGGGTCAGATCACCGGCCTCACACGCGGCGGTTCCGAATGGACGCCAGAATTCGTCACCGCCCTGGCGCAAGACAAATGCATCGGCTGCGGCCGTTGCTACAAGGTTTGTCCGCGCAACGTACTCGACCTGGTCGAGCGCGAAATGGACGACGATGACGATGATGACGACAACACGATGGTCATGACCATCGCCAATGCGATGGACTGCATCGGCTGTGGCTCCTGCGGGCGCGTCTGCCCGAAGGATTGCTACACCTACGCACCGGCCTCGGCCTGAATTCCGGCTGCCCGCGGCAGTCTGACGACTGCTGCGGTGCACTGCCGTTTTTAGGCAAAAACCATCATGTCCGAAGCCCCTCTCCTTAGCGCACCGCTCCCCACGGCGGAAGTCGGCGAAGCCGTCTGTGCCGCCCTGCGCGCACAGGTGGAAAAGCTTGGCCTGTCGATCGGCGACGAGCCGATCTGGAGCCAGGTGAGTTTCGAGCAAGCGGTCGATCCCTTTTCGCAGGAAGTCAGCGCCGTGGCTTACTGGCGCGGCGGCGCGCGCTTCGGCAAGGCGACCTTCTTCCCTGACGGCCGCATCTTCGCCGAGTATCAGGTCTTGCAGCCGCACCCGAGCGAAGCAGGCCATTACGTCGACTACGTGCAGGTCTGGGGCAAGCCGGAGAAACTGCGCGGCGACGCCGTGCTCGAGGCCTATGCCCAATAAGCCATGCCGACGCCGCAACCGCGCCTGATCCTGCTGCACAAGCAGAAGACCAGCGGTCGGGTGCGTTTTCTCTGCCTGAGTTCGGGTGTCGTCGCCTTCACGCCGCTGCCGGTGCTGTCGGCCTTGCGCGATGACGACTACTCGCCCAAGGTGCAGATTCATCCGGTGGCTGCGGTGCGCGAGGCCGAACTGAAGCTCGGCCTGCCCGAAGGCGCCATCGAGCCGGATGCGGAATTCTCGGCCTGGGTCGATACGCCGGAAGGTGACGTACCCATCCTGCTCGGCGTGTTCACCGAGCTCGATCCGCCTTTCACAGCCGCCGAACGCACCAACAGCCGCTTCATCGCGCTGACCGAATGCCGCCAGCTTTCCGAGGTCGAGCGCGACCTGCTTAGGCGTGCTTACGAACACGTTCTCGGTTGATTGTCGCAAACACGACAAGCTGCTGCTGCGCAACAATTGATATAAATCAATAGATTACGAATCAACCTGTGGCTGGCACAGGGCTTGCAGTATCTGGTTCATCCAAACTGGGAGAACCGACATGATCAATCTGACCCCCGCTGCCGTTAAGGCTGTTCAACGTTTCATCCGCGGCTCCGAAACCCCGGTCGCCGGCTTGCGCCTGATGATCTCCGGTGGCGGTTGCTCCGGCCTGCAGTACGGCATGAAGCTGGAAGCCGAGAAGGCCGAGGATGACTGGGAAATCGAAGTCGAAGGCGTCAAGCTGCTGGTCGATCCGATGACCATGCCGATGATCGACAACGTCACCGTCGATTTCGTCGATACGCTGACCCACACCGGCTTCAAGTTCGACAACCCGAATGCCAGCTCGCAGTGCTCCTGCGGCTCTTCCTTCTCGGTCTAAGGAGACGAAACCATGTGGGAATACTCCGACAAGGTCCGCGAACACTTCTTCAACCCGCGCAACTCCGGCCCGCTGGAAGAAGCCAACGGCATCGGCGATGTCGGCTCGATCCAGTGCGGTGACGCGCTGCGCCTGATGCTCAAGGTCGAACCGGAAACCGAAATCATCCTTGATGCGCACTTCCAGACCTTCGGCTGCGGTTCCGCCATCGCCTCCTCCTCCGCCCTGACCGAAATGATCAAGGGCATGACGCTGGACGATGCGCTCAAGGTCTCTAACCAGGACATCGCCGATTTCCTCGACGGCCTGCCGCCGGAAAAGATGCACTGCTCGGTCATGGGCCGCGAAGCCCTGCAAGCCGCCATCGCCAACTACCGCGGCGAAGAGTGGTCGGATGACCACGAAGAAGGCGCCTTGGTCTGCAAGTGCTTCGCCATCGACGCCGTGATGATCGAAGACGTGGTCAAGGCCAACAACCTGAACACCGTCGAAGAAGTCACCTTCTACACCAAGGCCGGTGGCGGTTGCGCCGCCTGCCACGAAGGCATCGAAGAGATTCTCGCCAAGGTCAAGGCCGAGCGTCCGGGCATGGGCGAAACCTCGCCGCCGGCCGCCTGCCCGGCCACGCCGGAAGCACCGAAGCCGCCGACCAAGAAACTGTCGATCGTCGAAAAGATCGCCAAGATCCAGGAAGTGCTGGAATCGGTCCGCCCGATGCTGCAGCGCGACCACGGCGACGTCGAACTGGCCGACGTGCAGGGCAAGAAGATCTACGTGCACCTGAAGGGCGCCTGCTCCGGCTGCATGATGGAAGCGGCCACCCTGGGCGGCATCCAGCAGAAGATGATCGAAACCCTGGGCGAACTGGTTCAAGTGCTGCCCGCGTCGCACATGCCCGTAGAGGCCTGAGACACCCCTTGAAAATCGGCTGCTGCGGTGCACTGCCCAAAACAGCCGATTTTCAAATCACCCCAACCCCAACATTGACCCCGAGGACCGCGCCATGGAACTGAAACCGATCTACCTGGACAACAACGCCACGACGCGGGTCGATCCCGCGGTTGTCGAAGCCATGCTTCCCTTCTTTACCGAGCATTTCGGTAACGCATCTTCCATCCACGCCTTCGGCAGCGAAGTCGGCAAGGCGCTGAAAAAGGCACGCAGCCAGGTTCAGGCCCTGCTCGGCGCCGAGCACGATTCGGAAATCATCTTCACCTCCTGCGGCACCGAGTCCGACTCGACCGCCATTCTCTCCGCGCTCAAGGCCCAGCCAGATCGCAACACGGTGATCACCACCGTCGTCGAGCACCCGGCCATCCTGACCCTGTGCGAGTGGCTGGAGAAGGAAGGCTATATCGTCCATAAGCTCAAGGTGGACAAGAAGGGCCGCCTCGACATGGACGAGTACAAGTCCCTGCTGAACGACCGCGTCGCCATCGTTTCGGCCATGTGGGCCAACAACGAAACCGGCACCATCTTCCCGGTCGAGGAAATGGCTGCGCTGGCCGCCGAAAAGGGCATCATGTTCCACACCGACGCCGTACAGGCCGTCGGCAAGATTCCCATCGACCTGAAGAACACCAAGATCGACATGCTGTCGCTCTCCGGCCACAAGCTGCACGCGCCCAAGGGCATCGGCGTGCTCTACCTGCGCCGCGGCTGCCGCTTCCGTCCGCTGCTGCGCGGCGGCCATCAGGAGCGCGGTCGCCGGGCCGGCACCGAGGCTTCCGCCTCCATCGTCGCCCTCGGCCAGGCCTGCGAAATGGCGATGAACAACATGGAAGTCGAGAACACCGAAGTCCGCCGCCTGCGCGACAAGCTGGAAAACGGCATCCTGAGCCAGATCACCCACTGCTTCCCGACCGGTGACGTGTCCAACCGCCTGCCCAACACCAGCAACATCGCTTTCGAATACATCGAGGGCGAGGCCATCCTGCTGCTGTTGAACAAGATGGGCATCGCCGCCAGCTCCGGCTCGGCTTGTACCTCCGGCTCGCTCGAACCGTCGCACGTCATGCGTGCCATGGGCATTCCCTACACCGCCGCGCACGGCACGATCCGCTTCTCGCTCTCGGTCTACAACACCGAGGAAGAAATCGACCGCGTCATCGCCGCCGTGCCGCCGATCATCGAGCAACTGCGCAAGCTGTCGCCCTACTGGGGCGCCAACGGCCCGTCGGCCAACCCGCAGGAAAGCTTTGCGCCGACCTACGCCTGACGCCCAGTCCAGAATCTACCGGCCGGCGCGCAGACGCCGACCGGCCACCGTCTCTCTCTGCAGCAACCTCGGTTCGCCCCGGAAGAAATTCCGGGGCGCTTTTTTATTCGCAAGTCGATAAGAAATATCTAAAATGGAAAAATAAATGCCAAACACATTGGAGAGGGTGCATGCCACTTGGCCAAGCAGACGCTTTGCCGTTAAGGCGCATTTTGCGGCGCCGCGCGCTCACGCTGATCGCGTTGGCCGTGCTGTTGTCGGCAGCCCTCTTCTTCCTGTTCGGCTTGCAGCCGATGGTCGAGCGCATTGCGGAGAGCCGCTTCATCGGGGCGGCAACCAAGGTCGAAGCGCGCCTCGACCAGGTTTTCGAGCCGACCGAGAGATGGCTGACCATGGCCCGCGAATGGTTCGCCACCACCTCGCCGGAGGCAGATTCAGCCGACGATTTCAATCGCTTTTTCCGCCCCCTGCTCACTACACAACCGCTGGCCACCTCGGCCGTCGGCGGCACCGCCGACGGCCTGGGCTGGATGCTTCTGCAACGGCCCGACGGCAGTTGGCTGAATCGCCTCACCAATCTGGAACGACGTGGCAAGCAGCAGCGCATGATCGAGGAGTCGTCGGAAGGCAAGACGACCACCTACGAGAAAACGCTGGACTACGACCCGCGCCAGCGTTCCTGGTATCAGACCGCACTGGCCGATAAAACCCGCGTGCAATGGACGGCTCCCTACACCTTCTTCACCACGGGCGATCCCGGAATCACTGCCGCCATCCACGTGCCGACCCAAAGTGGCAAGGATCTGATTGTTGGGGTCGACCTGATGTTGCGCGACCTGAGTTCGACCACGGCCGGTGCCAATCTCGGCCAGCGCGGCCTGGCACTGATCCTGACCGCGGACCGCCGAGTGCTCGGTTTGCCGGCCGCTCCCGCCGGCAGCGATGCTCAGGCTTGGCTCGGCAAGATTCTGAAACCGGTGGCGCAACTGGACATCGCAGCGGTCAACGAGGCACTGAACGCCTGGCAGGGGCAAAGCGACGTTGTCGCCTATCGCTCCGGCAATGAAGCCTGGCTCGCCCGCATTACGCCCTACAAGCTCGGCCAGCAGCAACTCTGGGTGATGACCCTGGCGCCGGTGAGCGATTTTTCGCCCGGCTGGACTTCGCTGCTCCTGCTCTGGGCGCTCAGCCTCGGACTGATGATGGGCGCCGGAATCGTGTACTCCAACCGTCAGGCTCGGCGCCTGGCCGAACCGTTGGAGACACTCGCTGCGGCGAGTCAACGCGTCGGACGGCTCGATTTTGCCGAGAGCGGTCCGATCGAGACCAAAGTCAGCGAAATTCGCGACCTGGCGACGGCGCATGAATCGATGCGAACACTGCTGGAACAGAACCAGGCCAAGCTGGATGCCCAGGAAGCTCGCCTGCGCGAGCAGATCACCGAACTGAAAATCGCCCAGGCCCGTCTCGGCGAAAGCGAAAGCTACAACAAGGTGCTTTTTGCCGAGTCGCGTATCGCCTTGATCGTTCTCGATCCGGAAAGCAATCGCTTCATCGACTGCAACCGCGCTGCCGCGAAGATCTACGGCTATGAGACGATCGAACAGGTGCTCGGCCTGGGCCCGGCCGATGTGTCGGCGGCCACACAGTACGATGGCAGCCCTTCGGACCTGGCCGTTGCCGAAAAACTGGCACTGGCCAGTATTCAGGGCTCGATGGTTTTTCCCTGGCGCCATCGTCGCCCCGATGGCAGCGAGTGGGATGCCGAAGTCAATCTGATGTGCTTCACCCACCTGGGCCGCAATCTGCTCCAGTTCAGCCTGCAGGACATCACCGAACGCCTGCGCACCGAAGCCTTATTGCGTGAAAGCGAGCAGCATTTCCGCACGCTGGCCAACAGTGGCAGCGCCTTGATCTGGACCTCCAACCTGAGTAAGGGCTGCGACTATTTCAACGATACCTGGCTGCGCTTCACCGGACGGACGCTGGAACAGGAACTGGGCAACGGCTGGGTCGAGGGCGTCCATCCCGACGATACGCAGCGCTGCATGCGCGTCTACGAAAATGCCTTCGAGCACCGCATGCCCTTCAGCATGGTCTATCGCCTGCGTCGTGCCGATAACCTCTATCGCTGGATTCGCGATGACGGCAATCCGCGCTACGACAGCAATGGCAACTTCCTTGGCTATATCGGTTATTGCGTGGATATTTCCGAACAGAAAGCTATCGTCGATGAACTGAACGACTACCGGATCAACCTGGAAAAACTTGTCGACGAACGCACACGTGATCTCAGCGAAGCCAAGGCCGCTGCCGAGGCTGCCAACGTGGCCAAGAGCGCCTTCCTGGCCAACATGTCGCACGAGATCCGCACCCCGCTCAATGCCATCACCGGCATGGCCCACCTGATCCGCCGCGCCGGAATTTCGGGCGAGCAGGCGGTACGCCTCGACAAGCTCGAAGCTGCCGGCTCGCATCTGCTCGAGATCATCAACGCCATCCTCGACCTGTCGAAAATCGAAGCCGGCAAACTGGCCCTGGATGAAACGGAAATCCACATCGACAGCCTGCTCGGCAATGTTCTCTCCATCCTGCACGACCGCGCGGCCGCCAAGGGCCTGGCCTTCACAATCGAGCCGCACGCCGCGCTGCCGCCGATGCTTGGCGACGGCACGCGCATCCAGCAGGCGCTGCTCAACTACGCCAGCAATGCGATCAAATTCACCGAACACGGCGAGGTCAAGCTGCGCGCGTTGATCGAGGAAGAGAACGGCGACACCATGCGCCTGCGCTTCGAAGTCGTGGATAGCGGCATCGGCATTGCACCGGAGCTCCTGCCCCGGTTGTTCAATTCCTTTGAGCAGGCCGACAACACGACAACACGCAAATACGGCGGCACCGGCCTCGGGCTAGCCATTACCCGCAAGCTGGCAGAACTGATGGGCGGCGAAGCCGGGGCGGAAAGCGAACCCGGCGTCGGCAGCCGATTCTGGTTTACCGTTACGCTGAACAAGCTGTCATCCGAGGCTGCCGATCCGCCCAGCGACGTTCCCGATATTCCGGCCGAAACCGCCTTGCGCACGCGCTACCCGGGCCGCCGCATCCTGCTGGTCGAAGATGAGGCGATCAACCGCGAAATCACCCAAAGCCTGTTAGCCGAAGTCGGGCTGCACGTCGAATATGCAGAGGATGGCCGACAGGCGATCGCCATGGTCGAGGCGCACGATTACGACCTGATCCTGATGGATATGCAGATGCCGGGCATGGATGGGCTTGAAGCCACCCGCCGCATCCGCGCTCTGCCCGCCGGCAACGACACGCCGATCCTCGCGCTGACGGCCAATGCCTTCGCCGAAGACCGGGCCAATTGCCTGGAGGCCGGCATGAACGACTTCGTTGCCAAGCCGGTCGATCCCGAGTTGCTGTTCGCCAGCTTGCTCAAATGGCTGCAGAAGGCGCAGGCCGAATCCGGCGCAGGCTGATTTTTGCCCTTTTTGGCTGGTGCACCGCAGCAGTGCAAGCCAGTGGCGAACTTGTCGCATACCCGACACAATCGCGACAGCCGGCGGCGGATTGAACAAATAATAAATACAAATCAATAGCTTAAATGTTGGCACCACCCTTGCTAGAGAGGTAGCGAGGAGAATGCCATGAGCCAAACCCCATTCGTCACCATCAACGACACGACGCTACGCGACGGCGAGCAGTCGGCCGGGGTTGCCTTCTCGCTCGACGAAAAACTGGCCATCGCCCGCCACCTGGCGGCCATCGGCGTGCCGGAGCTGGAAGTCGGCATTCCGGCCATGGGCGAAGAGGAACGCGAGTCCATCCGCGCCGTCGCCGATCTGCAGCTGGCCCCGCGTCTGATGGTGTGGAGCCGCATGCATCCGGCCGACATCGCCGCCTGCGCCGGCCTCGGCGCGCACCTGATCGACATCTCGGTACCGGCCTCCGACCAGCATCTCGCCTACAAGTTGAAGCAGGAGCGCGCCTGGCTGCTGCGCGAATTGCCCAAATACATCGGCGCCGCCCTCAGCCTCGGCCTCGAAGTCGGTGTCGGCTGCGAGGACGCCTCGCGCGCCGACATGGATTTCCTGTGCGCCCTGGCAGAAACGGCCGAACGCGCCGGCGCCCGCCGCCTGCGCTTCGCCGACACGCTGGGCGTGCTCGAGCCCTTCTCCACCTTCGACAAGATTTCCACCCTGCGCCGCAACACCGGTCTGGAAATCGAAATGCACGCCCACGACGACATGGGCCTGGCCACGGCCAACACGCTGGCTGCCTGCAAGGCCGGCGCCACCCACGTCAACACCACGGTCAACGGCCTCGGCGAACGCGCCGGCAACGCCCCGCTGGAAGAAGTGGTGCTCGGTTTGAAGAAACTGCACGGCATCGACACCGGTATCGACCTCAAGGGTTTTCCGGCACTCTCCAGCCGCGTCGCCAACGCCTCAGGGCGAGCCATTCCCTGGCAAAAAAGCGTGGTCGGCGCCGGTGCCTTCACGCACGAAGCTGGCATCCACGTCGATGGCCTGCTCAAGCATCCGGACAACTACCAGGGCTTCGATCCGAGCGAAGTCGGCCAGACGCACCGCATCGTGCTCGGCAAGCACTCCGGCTCGCGCGCCGTGCAGGTCGTCTATGCCGGCCTCGACATCGAGCTGAACGAACACGAAGCCCACGCCCTGCTCCCGGCCATTCGTACTTTCGTTTCCGCCCACAAGCACCCGCCGGAAGCCGCCGATCTGCGCGCGCTGCTGGCCTCCGTCAGGAGCCACCTCCATGTCTGAAGCGATGACCATGACTGCAAACGCAATGGCTGCCCCCGGCCTGTGGGCCACTCTCAAGGAAGACCTGGCCTGCGTCTTCCAGCGCGACCCGGCGGCTCGCTCGACGCTGGAGGTGATGACCACCTATCCCGGCGTCCATGCCATCCTCGCCCATCGGCTGTCGCATCGCCTGTGGCAGGCCGGCTGGCGCTTCCCGGCCCGCTTCCTGTCCTTCCTCAGCCGCACGCTGACCAACGTCGACATCCACCCCGGCGCCACCATCGGTCGCCGCTTCTTCATCGACCACGGCGCCTGCGTGGTGATCGGTGAAACTGCCGAAGTCGGCGACGACGTCACGCTCTACCACGGCGTTACGCTCGGCGGCACCTCGTGGAACAAGGGCAAGCGCCATCCGACGCTGTTGAGCGGCGTGGTGGTCGGTGCCGGCGCCAAGATCCTCGGCCCGATCACCGTCGGCGAACGCGTCCGCGTTGGCGCCAACTCGGTGGTGGTCAAGGACGTGCCGGCTGACCGCACAGTGGTCGGCATTCCCGGCCGCATCGTCGATACCCGCGCCGGCACTGCCCGCCCGGAAGACGGCATCAGCCTCGACCACAACATCCTGCCCGACCCGGTGGCCAAATCCATCGCCTGCCTGATCGAACGCATCGAAATCCTGGAGAAGGAACTGGCCGAACTGCGCCACGAACCGCCTCCGCCCGACCACAGCGGCCAGTGCAACACCTGCACGGCTGGCGACTTGTGCTGCGAGCACGAGTCCATGCACTGAAAGCCGACCCAGCCCATGGACCTGCTCGATTTCTCCGACTGCAAGCTGTACTTCGAGGACGCCCTGCCCGACGAGGCGGAGCGCCTGATCGCCCGCGCCGCCGAAGACTACGGCGACCCGAGCGCCGAGCTGTCCCTGCTGCGCGCCCACCTGCTGGCACCGGAACACCTGACCGTGCTGGTCGCGCTCTATCGCTACTATTTCTACCAGCATCGGCTGGACGATGTGCTGATCGTCGCCGAGCACGCCAAGCGCATCTCGGCGCGTCACCTCGGCATCCCGGCCGACTGGCGCCAATTGGACGAGGCCCAGCTCGGCTCGGCCGCCGCCACTTCCTTCGGCCTGTTGCGCTTCTATCTGCTCGCCCTCAAGGCCGAGAGCATCGTGCTGCTGCGCCAGGGCCGCATCGGCGAATCGCGCGACCGTCTGACCAAGCTCGCCACACTCGACAGCCGGGACCATCTGGGTGCCGCCAAGCTGCTCGAAGTGGTCGCAGAATTCCAGAGCGAAGAAGCCCTGGCCGAAGAACCCAATCTCAACCTTGCCGTCGCCTGAGGAGGCCCCATGGAAGACATCACCCTGACCCTGGAAGAAGCCCTGGAAGAACTGGTTTCGGCCGAAGACTTCCTGGAATACTTCGACGTTCCCTTCGATCAATCGGTCGTTCATGTGAACCGCCTGCACATCCTGCAGCGCTTCCACGACTACATGGCCAAGCAGGCGCCCAACCTGCCGCCGGACGAGGAGCAGCAGCGCGGCATCTACCGCCTGTGGCTGTCGCGCGCCTATCAGGACTTCGTCGAATCCAACTCGATCACCGAGAAGGTCTTCGCCGTCTTCCAGAACCAGGCCAAGCCGGAAGGCGGCTTCAGTTCCTTCGTTTCCATCGACAAGGTTTTCCGCACAGAATGATGAACGCCCGCTGGGACTACGGCGAGGCCGTACGTCTGACTCGAAACGTCCGCAACGATGGGACTTACCCCGGTCTCGACCCCGGCGCCTTCCTGGTCCGCCGCGGCAGCATCGGCTATGTCATCGATGTTGGCACCTTCCTGCAGGACCAGATCATCTACTCGGTCAATTTCCTCGACGAAGGCAAGATCGTCGGTTGCCGCGAGGAGGAACTGATCGGCGCGGACGAACCGTGGACGCCGTCCAAGTTCGAGTTCCGCGAGAAGGTCGTGGCGACCAAGGAACTGGCCGTCGGCGGCGAGGTGCTGGTGCATCTGGGCGCGCGTGGCGAGGTGATCAAGGTCATCCGCGACGCGCCTGGCGGCGTGGCCTATCACATCCATTTCGATAGCCTGCCCGGCCGTCTGTTACAGATTCCGGAAGCCCTGCTGGAAGCCCTCGAAAGCAAGGATTGAACATGATGTTGAGCGCCTATCTCGAACTGAAACTATCCTGGGAACTCTTCCAGAAAGCACCGGAAACCCTGTCCGAGCCGGAACGCAACCGCGTCGGAGAAGTCGCGCGCAAGCAGGACAGTCTGGAGCAACGCATTCTGGCCAGCGACGAGGCGGCACAGGTCTTCGTCCCGGCGGCCACGCTGGCGACTCGGCTGGACGAGATTCGCCAACGCTACCAGAATGGCGATGAGCTTTCGCACGACCTTGAGCGCCTTGGACTCAATGAGGCCGAGTTGGAAAAGGCCGTCGAACGCGACCTGCGCGTCGAAGCCGTGCTGGAGAAGGTTGCCGCCTCCGTACCGGCGGTCAGCGCCGTCGATGCCGAGATTTACTATCGCCTGCACCCCGATGCTTTCGACCGCCCGGAAGCGCGCCGTCTGCGCCACATCCTGATCACCTTCGACAGCGCTGCGGAAAAGGCCAAGGCACAGAAAACCCTCGAAACGCTGCGGTGCACGGTCAAAAATGGCGAAAAATTCGGCGAAGCGGCCCTGCGCCATTCACAATGCCCGACCTCCATGGAGGACGGCAAGCTAGGCGTGGTCAAACGCAACCAACTCTACGCCGAGCTTGAACCGGCTGCCTTCGCCCTACAGGAAGGCGAGATCAGCGCCGTGCTCGAATCGCCCATCGGCTTGCACATTCTGTTCTGCGACGAGATCCTGCCCAGCGGTATGCTGCCGTTCACTGAAGTCAGCGAGCGCATCGTCGAACGCCTGACCGACAAGCGCCGGCGCGACGCCCAGCGCGAGTGGATCAAGAAGCTCCCCAGCAACACGCGCTGAAAAACAAAAAGCCGGGCAAGCCCGGCTTTTCTGGCTGAACGGCGAGCGGCTTACTTGCCGTCCTTCTCGTTCGGATTGAACTGAAAGCCGGTGAACATGTTGCGCGTCTGGCT
>JAYRMB010000018.1:0-44782 GCA_041904995.1 Azonexus sp. | reverse complement strand
CCGGCGACAAGTGCAAGGGCACCGCCAAGACCAAGGCCCTGATCGACTGCCTGCAGCCGGATCGTCGCGTCGACATCGAAGTCATCGGCACCAAGTAATCCGCCGACGCTTCAACGAAAAGCCCCGCTTGGCGGGGCTTTTTCTTTTCCGTTTGATTGGCTCAGAGATATGGAACACACCGTCAACGCCGACCCTGCCGAACTACAGAAATTCGGCGACCTCGCCCATCGCTGGTGGGACCCGCATAGCGAATTCAAGCCCCTGCACGACATCAACCCGCTGCGTATCGACTGGATAGACCGCAACGTCGGCCTGGCTGGCAAGCGCGTCCTCGACGTCGGCTGTGGCGGCGGACTGCTCTCAGAGGGTATGGCTGCACGTGGCGCCGAAGTTACCGGCATCGACCTGTCGGAAAAACCGCTCGGCGTGGCCAAGCTACATTTGCTGGAAAGCGGCCACAAGGTCGATTACCGCCTCGTCTCGGTCGAACAACTGGCCAACGAGATGCCGGGCAGCTTCGACATCGTGACCTGCCTGGAAATGCTCGAGCACGTGCCGAATCCGTCAAGCGTCATCGCCGCTTGCGCTCGCTTGGTCAAACCCGGCGGCCAGGTCTTCCTGTCTACGCTTAACCGTAAACCGAAGTCCTACCTGTTCGCGGTGATCGGCGCCGAGTACGTCCTGAAGATGCTGCCCAAGGGGACGCACGACTACGCCAAGTTCATCAAGCCGTCCGAATTGGCGCGTTGGTGCAAGATGGCCGACCTCGAACCGGAAGAAGTCATCGGCATGAGCTACAACCCGCTGTACAAGGAGTACTCGCTCGGACCGGACACCAGCGTGAACTACCTGCTGCGCGCCCGGCGCAATGTCTGACTCGCCCCTGCAGGCCGTTCTCTTCGATCTTGACGGCACGCTGGCCGACACCGCGCCCGATCTGGGCGCGGCGGCCAATGCCGTGCTGATCGAGGAATGCCAGGCCGCCAAGCCACTGCCGGAACTGCGGCCTTATACCTCGCAAGGCGTACGCGGCCTGCTCCGTGCCGGCTTCGGCATCGAACCGGGCCATGCCGACTACGAGCGGCTGGCCCAACGCTTTCTCGACTTCTACGCGAACCGCCTGTGCGTGGATACGACGCTGTTTGCCGGCGTCCCGGAATTGCTCGATACGCTCGACGACCTCGGCCTCGGCTGGGGCATCGTTACCAACAAGCGCATGCGCTTCACCGACCCGCTGGTCGCCCAACTTGGGCTGACGCCGCGCACACCCTGCGTGGTCAGCGGCGATACGACCCCGCAGGCCAAGCCTTCGCCGCTGCCCATCCTGCACGCCTGCCAAGTACTGGGCTGCGACCCGCTGCGCACCCTTTACGTCGGCGACGATCGGCGCGACATCGAGGCCGGTCGCGCCGCCGGTTGCATGACGGTTGCGGTGTCCTACGGCTATCTGGGCCACAGCGGCCCGCTGGAAAGCTGGGGCGCCGACTTGATCATCGATCACCCGGAGCAATTGGCCGATTATGTTTTCAGGCGAGTCGGGCCGAAATAAGCAGGTTGCGCGGCGTCAACGTCCGCTCGCAGAAGCGGCTCAGGCTCACGGAATATCCGCTTTTTTCGAGGTGCACCGCAGCATCGAGTACCAACCAGATTTCCAGCGCTCGCCGGAAGGCATGGCGGACGATGGAATAGCGCATGACCTCGCGCTGCCTTTGCCAGCCAGCCCGCTCGAACTCCGCCGATGAGGCGCCAGGTAAGGCCGGCAAGCCTTCGCGTTCGACCATGTGCCGCATGAACTCATCGAATGACGCACGCAGCCAACGATCCGGCACAGGCTTGAAAGTGCGGTAGCCCAGCCCTGTCACCTGCCGACGATAAGCATCGAAACCCAGTTTCCAGGCCAGCGCCTGGTCACGCAGACGAGCCTCGCGCGGCTTGGCAGTAACGGTTTCGGTCACCGCCAGACGGGTATCGTCGCGGCTCAATTGCAATTGCAGCGGACCGCTCATGGGCTGGTAATACTCATCCACGCCCCGATAGTAGCAACAGGGCGCAATATCCAGCCCCGACACGCCACGTTGGGCCCCGCGGCGGATCAGTCGACGATGCAACTCACCGCAGGCATGCAGGGCCACCGCGTGCTGCCCGGCCTGTGGCCAGGCCTCAACCTGCAAGGCATCGGCATGGACAAAATCGTGCTTGATGCCCGCTCGGCGCGCCAGCACCTCGCCTTCCTCGCACAAAGCGGCGTCGAAATCCAGGCTGTGCACCGGCACTTTCCAGGCCAAGGCCAGCAGGCGCCCGAGATGCCCCTTGCCGCCACACCAGTCAAGCACGGGCTGCCCCCGCCCGTTGGCGGCTGCGGCAAAGGCTTCAATCTGGGCACGTTTTCGTCCCGAAATTTCCCAGTCCCAGAAAGCATCCAATCCGGTCAATGGCCGGCTCTGGCTACGCGGCACAGCAGCCAGGCTGGCGATTTCACCAATTTCCGGCCGGTATTTGGCCAGCAGCTCCAGCTCGGCGGCGCTGTCGTCGTTCAGATGGGTTGTCGCCTCCTCCGACAGGGCAAGCACTTCCTCGGCCAGCCAGGGGTATTGCTCCACCCAGGCCGGACGCAATTCGCGGAAAGGCTGTGGATGCCACAAGGAACGAAACTGCAGCAGCGTTTGATCGAGGCGCTGCTGACGCTCGGCCAGCCTCACGTGCGGACGCCACACCGTTCGCGCCGGCGATAGCTGAGCCAGGCGGGAATCACCGCAGTCGCCAGCACAATCAGGCCAAGCAATAGCGGCCACAGCACCGGCCGGTTCCATTCCCGCCGCGCCTGCGTCCGCTCGGCCGCATCGATACGCTGATATTTCAGGATATTGTTGCCGACGTCGTTCGGCTTGCGGTTCTTCAGCCAACGATGGCCCAGGGTATAGCTCTTGGGATGCAGCCCGAAGACCCAAGGCGCGTCGTGCTGCAGGATGCGGTTCATCTGCCGCACGATGGCCTGCCGCTCCGGCGTGTTGTCCATGTTCTTCATCGTCGCGAACAGGCGGTCGAACTCCGGGCTGGCGTAATTCGCCGCATTCTCGCCGCCATGCGCGACCTTCGCCTCCTGGCCATGGAGCAGGAAGAAGAAATTCTCGGGGTCGGGGTAATCGGCGTTCCAGCCAAAGTAGAACAGCTGCAAGTTGCCCTTGCGTACCTTGTCCTGGAAGCGGTTGAAATCGGTCGAGCGCACCACCAGTTGCACGTCGATCTTGGCGAACTGGCGAGTCAGCCAGTCGAGACGCGACTTTTCGCCCATGCCGCCGCCGGTGGTGTCTAGGTTCAACACTAGCGGCTCGCCGGTCTTTTCGTCGCGCCCGTTCGGGTAGCCCGCCTCGGCCAGCAGCTTCTTCGCCACAGCGGCCGATTTGCGTTGCGCCTTGCCATCGCTCCAGTCGTAAACCGTCCGGTTGATCCCTGCCTCGCCGGCTTCGTAGCCGAAGATGCCCGGCGGTAGCGGGCTTTGTGCCGCCAACCCGCGGCCATTCTGGAAGATGGAAATGAACTCTTCCTGGTCGATGACGATGGAGATGGCCTGGCGCAGCTTGGTGGCCCGCTCGTTCAAGCCACCGACCAGCGGGTCAAGCATGTTGAAGCCCATGTAGAAGGTCGAGGCCTTGACCGAGGTGAGCAGGCGGATGCCCTTCTGTTGCATCTCGTCGGTCAGCGCCACATCGCCACCGACGTTGATGCGCACGGCCTGGTCGAAGCTGTCTGAAGAGATGCCTGAGGCGTCGAAATAGCCCTGCAGGAACTTGTTCCAGTACGGAATCGCCTCTTTCTCGCGGGTGAACACGGCCTGCTCGACGAAAGGCAGCGGCTTGCCGCAATCCTCAAGCAACCCGGCCGCCTTATCGCCTGCTTCGCCTTCACAGGGATAGGTTTCGCCATGGAAATTCGGGTTGCGCGTCAGCACCATGCGGCGATTCGGGTCGTTCTCGCTCAGCATGTAGGGGCCGGTGCCGACCGGCCACCAGTCCAGCGTCAGGTTGCGCTCGGCCATGCCGGGCTGGGCGTAGAAGCGATCCACTTCGCGCGGCACCGGCGCAAAGAAGGGCATGGCCAGCCAGTAGGCAAACTGCGGGTACTTGCCCTGGATGCGGATACGCCAGGTGTGGGCATCGACCTTCTCGACACCGCTCAGCGGAAAGGCGTCGAGATCGAGCCAGGACTCGGCCGGCTGTTCCTTGGCCGCTTTTTGCAGCGCTTCGCCCAGCGCCTTCATGCCGACGATCTTCTCGGCCATCATGCCGAAGATGGGCGAATGCAGCCTGGGGTGTGCCAGGCGCTTGATCTGATAGATGTAGTCGTCGGCCGTCAGTTCGCGACTGCCGGTGAGCGGAAAGTCGGCGATGCGCTGGCGGTCGGCCACGGCATTTTTGCCCAAATAGGCCGGTGCACCGCGGGAGTCGACGGCAAAGGCCGGATGCGGCTGGTAACGGATGCCCGGTTTCAGGCGCAGCTCATAGACGCTCTCGGCGATACGCTCGACCGGCGCATCGTGCGGCAATTCCTTGCCCTTGGCATCGAAATAGCTCGGCACCGGCACCTGCTCGACAGTCGCCGGAATCAGCTCATAAGGCCGTTTCAGATAGTGGTATTGCAGCGGCGGTTCGTAGATCTGGCCGGTGAAGGTGACCTCGTCCTCGGCGTAGGACTGTGCCGGATCAAGGTGTTTCGGCCGGTCGGTGAAGGCGGTGTAGAGGATGTTGCGCCCGGCATCCGCCGCCGGATAGGGATCGTTCCAGCTCGACCCGCAGCCGGAAAGCGAGGCGGCAAGCAGGATGGCAAGGGTGAGGCGGACGCAGATTTTTCGCATGGAGCGAAGTTTATCAACTTGACCGCCCACTTGCCCGTTGACCACAATGGCCTCAATCAAACACCATAGAGGCAAACATGCTCGCTACCCAAGTCCCCGACTTCACTCTCCCCGCCACCAGCGGCCAGACCTTCCGGCTCTCAGAACAGGCCGGCAAGACAGTCGTCATCTACTTCTATCCCAAGGACAGCACGCCGGGCTGCACGACGCAAGGCCAGAATTTCCGCGATCTGTTCGCCGAATTCACCGCCGCCGGCGCCGTCGTCCTCGGCATCTCGCGCGACAGCCTGAAGTCGCACGAGAACTTCAAGGCCAAACAATCCTTCCCCTTCGAACTCGGCTCGGATGCCGACGAAGCCGTGTGCAACCTGTTCGGCGTCATCAAGCAGAAGATGATGTATGGCAAGCAAGTACGCGGTATCGAACGCAGCACCTTCGTCATCGACGGCAAGGGCGTGCTGCGCCGCGAGTGGCGCGGGGTCAAGGTGCCCGGCCACGTTCAGGAAGTGCTCGATTTCGTGAAAACGCTCTGATTTCCAACCCCCGACCAAAGGCCCACGTATGCCGCGCAAGCCAGCAGCCACCCAGAAGCCCGCAGCACCCAAGAAGCCCGTCGTAACCAAGATCTTCGTCCTCGACACCAACGTGCTGATGCACGATCCGAGCTGTCTGTTCCGCTTCGAGGAACACGACATCTTCATCCCGATCATGACGCTGGAGGAATTGGACAACCACAAGAAGGGCATGACCGAAATCGCCCGCAATGCCCGCCAGGCATCGCGCATGCTCGACGAAATGCTGGCCCACGACGAAGTCGATATCGACGAAGGCATCGACCTCTACGGCCCCTCGGCCAAACTGGCCAGCGGCCGCCTCTACCTGCAGACGGAAGCGATCAGCCACGAGTTGCCGCAGGGCCTGCCGACCTCCAAGGTCGATAACCAGATCCTGTCGGTGGTCATCCACCTGCAGAAGAAATTCCCCAAGCGCCCGGTCATTCTGGTGTCCAAAGACATCAACATGCGCATCAAGTCGCGTGCCCTCAACCTGCTGGCCGAGGACTATTTCAACGACAAGGTGCTGGAGGATACCGACATCCTCTACGCCGGCACACGCGCCCTGCCCGACAATTTCTGGGACAAGCACGGCAAGGGCATGGAATCCTGGAAGAAGGACAGCAAGACCTACTACAAGGTCACCGGCCCGCTTTGCCCACAACTGTTGGTCAATGAATTCGTCTGGCTCGAAAAGGACGGCTTTGCTGCCATCGTCAAGGAATGCGCCGGCAAGACGGCAACGCTGGAAACGCTGGTCGATTACACCCATCCGAAGAACGCCGTGTGGGGCATCACCGCGCGCAACCGCGAGCAGAACTTCGCGCTCAACCTGCTGATGAACCCGGACATCGACTTCGTCACCCTGCTCGGCCAGGCCGGTACCGGCAAGACCCTGCTGACGCTGGCCGCCGGCCTGACGCAGACCCTCGAGAGCAAGCGCTTTGCCGAGATCATCATGACCCGCGTCACGGTCCCGGTCGGCGAAGATATCGGTTTCCTGCCCGGCACCGAGGAGGAGAAGATGGCGCCGTGGATGGGTGCGCTCGAGGACAACCTCGACGTGCTCGCCCACACCGACGACAGCACTAGCCCCTACGGCGGCGACTGGGGCAAGGCGGCGACGCACGACATCATCCGCTCGAAGATCAAGGTCAAGTCGATGAACTTCATGCGCGGCCGTACCTTCCTGAAGAAGTACCTGATCATCGACGAGGCGCAGAACCTGACGCCGAAGCAGATGAAGACCCTGATCACCCGTGCCGGCCCCGGTACCAAGGTTGTCTGCCTTGGCAACATTGCGCAGATCGACACGCCCTACCTGACCGAGGGCAGTTCGGGCCTGACCTATGTGGTCGATCGCTTCAAGGGTTGGTCGCACTCCGGTCACATCACGTTACAACGTGGCGAGCGCTCTCGCCTCGCGGACCACGCGGCCGACGTGCTATAATCCGCTGCAAACAAGTAAAGGGGCCGTGTCGACGACACGGCCTTTTCGTTTCAGCCACGGGTTGCATTGCCGGAGGAGATTCTTGAAACGTCGCACTTTCCTAGCATCCGCAGCAGCGCTGTCGATGCTCGCGTCCGAAGCCTGGGCGGCGAAGAAGCCGCAAGCCAAGCCGGCTGCCGGCAAAGCCAAGCCGGGAGCCAAGCCCGCCGTCAAACCGAATGCCCGCAATGTGCGCGGTCGTACGCCGCCACCATCGGGCCCGGTCGCCCATACGGCCGAAGATCCGGTCATCGAACGTCCGCCACAAGGCACTTCCGCCTCGCGCCTGCCCCCGGTCAAGGCACCGGAACCGCCGACCGAGTGGAAAACCTTCGAGATCACGACCACGGTCAATCTCAAAGGCCGCAGCTCCCCGGCCAAGCTCTGGCTGCCGCTGCCGCTCAACCAGGACACGCTGTTCCAGCGCACCCTGGGCCACACCTGGTCCGGCAACACGACCAACGCCGGCATGCGCCGCCTGCCGGACGGCGACCTCGAAGTCTTCCATTGCGATTGGTCGGAGAGTGACGGCCGCCTGCAGATGACCACCCTGGTCAGCACGGCCGACCGTCAGTTCGACGTGACCAAACGCACGGTCGCCCCGGAACGTGAAGACATCCTGCGCCGTAATCTGCGCGAATCTCGCCTCATTCCCAACGACGGCCTCGCCCATCAGCTCGGCGAGCGCATCGTCGGCCGCATCAAGGATCCGGTCGCTCAGGCCAAGGCCATTTTCGACTGGGTCGTCGACAACAGCATCTACGACCCCAGCCTGCCCGCCTGCGGCACCGGCGACGTCAAGCGCCAGCTGATTAACGGCCAGTACGGCGGCCGATCCGCAGACATCAACGGCCTGTTCGTCGCCATTTGCCGCGCCATCGGCATCCCGGCCCGCTGCGTCTATGGCTTGCGTGTCGGGCCTTCACGCCTGTTCCGCAGCCTCGGCATCAATGGCGACGACGCCACCCGCGGCCAGCACGTTCGCGCCGAGTTCTACATCCCCGGCTATGGCTGGATTCCGGTCGACCCAAGTGACGTCCGCCGTGCCATAGCCCTCGAAGGCCTGTCGGATCGCGACAGCAAGCTGATCGCCCTGAAGAAGGTGCTGTTCGGCGTCTGGGAAATGAACTGGATCGCCTTCAACGTCGGCACCGACGTCAGCCTGCCCGGCAAGCACAGCAACCTGCCCTTCTTGCTTACGCCGCAGCTCGAAGTCGGTTCGACCACGCTGGACGGCAGTCAATCCGGCCCGTTGCCCTACACCATCAAGACGCGCCAGATCGAGCTCTGATTTCGCGACGCAGGGCGATCACCCAGCTTTTGCCGATAAAAACCGAGACAGTCGCTTGTCTCGGTTTTTGCCTTTTTGGGGTAGTGCACCGCAGCAGTGATGTGCAGGCAGCTAATTTAAGGTCTGAGCCAATTTTCCAGGAGCCTCGAATCAGCTTCGCTGAACCCTCAGGTCAGTCCCGTGCCTCCTGGAAGCCGCCGCTCGCGAGGTTTTAGCTGCGCTGAAACCTCGAATCAGTCTCGCGCATCCTGGAACCCGCCACTCGCGAGGTTTTCAAAGCGGGTGTATTCGCCGAGGAAGGCGAGGCGGACGGTGCCGGTCGGGCCGTTACGCTGCTTGCCGATGATGACTTCGGCCATGCCTTTGTTGTCCTGGCTTTCCTTGTTGTAGTACTCGTCGCGGTACATCATCAGGATCACGTCGGCATCCTGTTCGATGGCGCCGGATTCGCGCAAGTCGGACATCATCGGGCGCTTGTCGGTACGTTCCTCGACCTTACGGGAGAGCTGTGACAGCGCGATGATCGGCACGTGCAGTTCCTTGGCCAGCGCCTTGATCGAGCGCGAAATTTCCGACACTTCGGTGGCGCGGTTCTCGCCCGCCTTATTGCCCGACATCAGCTGGATGTAGTCGATGACCAGCAGGCCGAGCTTCCCGCCGTACTGGCGCGCCAGGCGGCGGGCACGGGCACGCAGGTTGGCCGGGCTGAGGCCGCCGGTTTCGTCGATATAGATCGGCGCTTCATGCAGTTTGCCGAGCGCGAAGGAGAGCTTGGACCACTCATCGTCATTCATCCGGCCGGTACGAAGGCTCTGCGAATTGAGGCGCCCGATCGAGGCCAGCATACGCATGGCGAGCTGGGCGCCGCCCATTTCCATGGAGAACACGCCGACTGGGAGACCGGTTTCGACTGCAACGTTCTCGGCGATATTGAGCGCAAAGGCCGTTTTACCCATGGATGGACGGCCAGCGACGATGATCAGGTCGCCCGGCTGCATGCCCGAGGTCTTCTGGTCGAGGTCGAGGAAGCCGCTCGGCACGCCAGTGATATCGGAGGGATTGTCGCGGTCGTGCAGTTCCTGGATGCGCTCGACCACCTGGGTGAGCAGCGGATTGATATGTACGAAGCCTTCCTGGTGCCCAGCACCGGCTTCGGCAATGGCGAAAATCTTGCGCTCGGCTTCGTCGAGCAGGGTTTCGGCATCGCGGCCCAGGGGGTTCAGCGCATCGCCGGCGATTTCATCGGCCGTCGCCACCAGCTGACGCAAGATGGCGCGCTCGCGCACAATTTCGGCGTAGCGCTTGATGTTGGCTGCCGACGGCGTGTTGGCCGCCAGTTCGCCGAGATAGGCCAGGCCGCCAGTATGATCGGTCTCGCCCGCCGCATCGAGCGCCTCAGCCACCGTCACGACGTCGGCCGGCTTGGCACTCTCCAGCAGGTTACGAATCTGCCGGAAAATGCGTTTGTGCTCGTCGCGATAGAAATCGTTATCGGTCACCTGGTCGCCGATGCGGTCCCAGGCCTGGTTGTCGAGCATCAAGCCGCCGAGGACGGATTGTTCGGCCTCGATGGAGTGCGGCGGAATACGCAGGGAGTCGACGATGCTGTCGGCGTTTTTCGGTTTTTGCGGACGCTGGTTCATGGCCGAGAGTTTAAATTAAAAAGGCCCCGCATCTGCGAGGCCTTCTGTACTGCGAGTGGAAGCCGGAGATTACTCGGCAGCCACAGTGACGGTGATGTTGGCCAACACGTCGGTGTGCAGGGCGATATCGAGCGGGAATTCGCCGATTGCCTTGAGCGGGCCTTCCGGCATGCGCACGGCAGCCTTGTCGACGTCGAAGCCGGCAGCCTTGAGGGCTTCGGCAACGTCGGCGTTACCGACGGAACCGAACAGACGGCCGTCCATGCCAGCCTTGCGGGTGACGGTGACGTTGGTACCGTTCAGCTTGTCGGCGACAGCCTGGGCAGCAGCCAGCTTCTCGGCGGCAGCCTTTTCCAGTTCGGCACGGCGAGCTTCGAACTCGGCCATGGCAGCCGGCGTGGCGCGCTTGGCCATGCGTTGCGGAATCAGGAAGTTACGGGCGTAGCCGTCCTTGACCTTGACCACGTCGCCGAGGTTACCGAGGTTAACAACCTTTTCGAGCAGAATGATTTGCATGTTTCGTCTCCCCGAAAATTATTGATGGTTGTCGGTGTAAGGCAGCAGGGCCAGGAAGCGGGCACGCTTGATGGCGGCGCCGAGCTGACGCTGATAGCCGGCCTTGGTACCGGTCAGACGAGCCGGCATGATCTTGGCGTTTTCCTGGATGTATTCCTTCAGGACTTCGATGTCCTTGTAGTCGATCTGTTCGACCTTTTCAGCAGTGAAGCGGCAGAACTTGCGGCGCTTGAACAGGCCACCGCCACGCTTCTTTTTCTTGTCGTCATCCTTCTTCTTGAAGAATCGAGCCATTTTCGTTTCCTTCCAAATATTCGAGTGTATTCACATGCAGTACGGGCATCTTGCTGTTACGGCTTTTCGCAGCGAGGAATCCTGTCACCTTGACGCAGCTCCCGAGGGGTGCTGCCTCCAGCCAGCGGGACGATACGCCCAAGGCCAGGAGAGGTATTTCCAGCTCGACTTTCCGTTCCTTTCCCCCTTCGATCTGCGTTGAGGCATGTTGCAACCTGCCTTCGCTGACCGGGACGCCGGCTGGTGTGTAGCGCAAGCTTTTGCGCTCGACCAGCTGTCCGCTGAGGGTGATTAGATTCAGCCGATATTCCCGTACAAAAATGCTTAGGCAGCAGCCTGTTCAGCCGGGGCAGCGTCGCCACCGAGCAGGGACTTGGACTTCTCTTCCTTCATCATCGGGGAAGGAGTGGTCACGGCAGCCTTCATCTTGACGGTCAGATGACGCAGAACGGCATCGTTGAACTTGAACGAGTGCTCGAGTTCGTTCAGCGTTTCGCCGTCGCACTCGATGTTCATCAGAACGTAGTGAGCCTTGTGAATCTTCTGGATCGGGTAAGCCAGCTGACGACGGCCCCAGTCTTCCAGACGATGGATCTGGCCGCCCTTGGCGGTCACGATGGAACGGTAGCGCTCGACCATGCCGGGCACTTGTTCGCTTTGGTCCGGATGGACGATAAAGACGATTTCGTAATGGCGCATGCAAACTCCTTTTGGGATAAACCCCCCGCCATGCGTTCGCGGTAGGGCAAGGTGGAAAAGCCCGCGATTATAACAACATTCGCGGGCTTTGGGTGAGGTAATGCAGGATTATCAGAAGGCGTCGTCAGGCATTTCCAATGCGCCACTACCGCCGGAGCACACCGACTGCGCCAACCCTTCGGCTTGCGTCAGGGAATGTTCGGCATAGAAACGGGCTGAAGCCAGCTTGGCGGTCCAGAACGGATCGCTTTCGCCTGCCGCAATCTTGGCGCGGGCGATGACGGCCGCACGGCCCATCTGCCAGCCACCGGCAACAATGCCAACGAGAAAGAGGAAGGGCACAGCGCCGGCATGGGCCGCCTTGGGGTTGGCCGCAAAATTGTCGACCAGCCAGGAAATTGCCTTTTCCAGGGAGTGCACCGCAGCAGTCTGCCGAGCGCCGATGCTCGCAAGGTCGCCGTCAAGCTGCGCCGCATCGGCCAGCATTTGGGCGACCACTTTCCTGATCGTCGCCCCCTGCTCGCGCGCCAGCTTGCGCCCGATCAGATCGTTGGCCTGTATGGCGGTCGTGCCTTCGTAAATAGCGGTGATGCGGGCATCGCGCAGATGCTGCGCGGCACCGGTTTCTTCGATGAAGCCCATGCCGCCATGGACCTGGACGCCCAGCGAGGCGATGTCGATGGCGCTTTCGGTGCTCCAGCCTTTGACCACCGGTATCATCAGGTCGGCAAAAGCCTGCGCCTCCTTGCGTGCCGCTTCATCGGGATTGCAGTGTGCATTATCCTGCGCGGCCGCGGTGACATAGGCCAGGGCGCGCATGGCTTCGACGCGGGTACGCATCGACATCAGCATGCGGCGCACGTCCGGATGCTTGATGATGGGCACCTTCGGCCCGCCTTTGACACCAACTTCCGTCCCCTGCACGCGCTCCTTGGCATACACCACGGCACGTTGATAGGCGCGCTCGGCATCGCCCAGACCTTCGAGACCGACATTGAAACGGGCGGCGTTCATCATGATGAACATGTATTCGAGGCCGCGATTTTCTTCGCCGACCAGCGTACCAATTGCTCCGCCATTGTCACCAAAGGCCAGCACGGCCGTCGGACTGCCGTGAATACCGAGCTTGTGCTCGATCGAGACGCAATAGACGTCGTTGCGCTCGCCCGGCGTGCCATCCGCCTTGAGCAGGAACTTGGGCACGACGAAGAGCGAGATACCCTTGACGCCCTCCGGCGCATTGGGCGTGCGGGCCAGCACGAGATGGACGATGTTGTCCGTCATGTCGTGCTCGCCGTAGGTAATGAAAATCTTCTGGCCGAAAATCTTGTACGTGCCGTCACCTACCGGCTCGGCGCGGCTGCGCACGGCGGCGAGATCGGAACCGGCATTCGGCTCGGTCAGGTTCATCGTGCCAGTCCATTCGCCGGACACCAGATTCGGCAGGTAGGCGGCCTTCTGTTCATCCGTCCCGGCGATGGTCAGCGCTTCGATCGCCCCCTGAGTCAGCATCGGACACAACGAAAATGCGTGATTGGAAGCTTTCCACATTTCGGAAACAGCCGTCGACAGCAGCTTGGGCAGCCCTTGCCCACCAAATTCAGGATCGCAGCCCAGGCCGTTCCAGCCGTTATCGACAAACTGACGATAGGCTTCCTTGAAGCCCGGCGAGGTCGTGACCTCCTTGTCCTTCCACTTCGCGCCCTGCGTATCGCCCACGCGATTCAGCGGCGACAGCACCTCGCCGGCAAACTTGCCAGCCTCTTCCAGAATCGCATCGACCACATCCGGCGTCGCCTCCTCGCAACCCGGCAGGGCAACCACTTGCGCCAGCCCGGCCAGCTCCTGCATGACAAAACGGATATCTTTCAACGGCGCGACATATTCGCTCATGGGTCTCACTCCATTCGATTGGCGGTTTCTTTTAATTCGATCAGGAACAGGATGTCCTCGACGACCGGCAATGCAAATCCGATGCGCTGCCCGCCACGATTGTCCCGCAGCAACTGGTAAAGATAACCCACGACATCGCCATCGTTCCACATATCGACGACGCTGCTCATCAGACGCGGCATGTCTTCGAGCGATTCCGGCTTTGGCATCACAAGAGAAATCTCCACACCGCCGTCCGTCGCATCTTCGGCTGCGGCTTGTCCATCACCGCTCCATTGCTGGACCTCGACGTTGAAATTCTGATTCAGGTTGCGCGCCACCTGCTCGAATTCCTGGCGCATGCCAGCCATCCGATACACCTCCATCAGACGAATCCATGGCTGGAGCGCTTCTTGCGGATTGTGATCGATGTATTCCTGCAAGGCTTGCGCAGCCCCCTTGACTCGCCCGAAGGACAACATGATGTCTGCGAGTTCCATGACCGGATTGACTTCGAAATGCTCGTCCAGCGATGTCGCTGCAATAGACATCATCGAATCGTGGCCCGCCGGACGTTTCTTGACCGGCTCAGCACTTTCGGACGCCACCTCGGGCGCATGCAGATCAATATCGACCTGCATCGGCATCCCCATGGCCGTAGGCTCGACCGCCAGATCAACACCGCCCAGCTCCTCATGTTCATCGACGCGCTGTGGATCGACTCTCACTTCCGGCACCGGCGGCTCAAACACCTCCTGCGCCGCGAGCGCATTGCGCCCCCCTTGCCAATGGCGCCAGCCAAGCCAGCCGGCCAGACCAAGCACCGCCCCCAACAAGGCGGCATAGAAACTCCACTCCGAAACCGACGAGCCTTGCGCTTTCGGCTGCACTTGCTCGAGCGGTGCTACCGGAGGTTTGTCGGGAATAGCCGAATTGGCTTGGGGCGGAACGACAGGAGCATTCGCCAGGGGTTTCCCATCCTCGACACGCTGCGCGAATTCAGCCGCCCGCTGTTTCAGGTCACCCAATGTGCTTTCCATATTGCGCAGCTTTTCCGCCGTGGCAAGCTGGGTCGTGGCCTGCTCTTGCAAGGCCATCAACATCCTGAACTCCAAGCGCAGAATTTCCCGCTGCGCCTCTTCCCAACGCCGTCCGGACCCTGCCGAGTCCAGCGTGGTCGCTAGACGCAACGAAGGTTCTGCTACATCTCCGCCGCCACTCAGAACGAGACGATCAGGCAATACCACTTCGGCCTGCGCGCGAGGCAACTGCAATCTCGGCAGGAACTTGGGCTTGGGTGGCGGCGCCTCACGCGGCACTATTGCTGGCGGCACTTCGCTGCGCACCGCAGGTACCTGACCCAAGCTCGGCTTCTCCCGTACGCCAATCGGCGCCTCTGGCTGCAGCGCCTTGGGATTGGCCGGAGACAACAGCAGCATGTACTCGCGTGAAACCTCGTGTCCGCAGCCCAGATACAGGCCGATCTGCAGTACAGGCTCGCGCAGCGGAATCTCCGAACGCAGTTCGACCACAGGCTGCACACCACGTCGCACCGAGAAAGCAGCCCGACGCAGGAAGGGAATGTCGCTGCCCCCGGCCGGCTGGATCAGTCGAAAACAGGAAGCGTCGGGGAGCTGTTTGTCGCCACCCAACAGTTCAATGTCGACGCGCAAGGCCTCGCCAAGCGAAGGCTGCCCACGCAACTCTCCCAAGCCAATTGCCGAAGCAGATCCCGCCAAGGCGAGCAGCCCCATACCCAACGAGCAGTAGAAAGTCTTACGCAAGAACAACCGCATCTCCAACCTAACAGATTTGCCAGATTGTAGCCGTTATTTGCCCGCCAGATAACGCGAATCGTCGAAAGTCGCGACCCATTGCGGCCTGTACACCACAAATAACGTCATCACCATGCCGGAAAGCCAAGCCTCGGCAAAAGCAAGTAGCAAGAAATAAGGGAAATACTCATCCAAGAGATAGTCCCAGGTATAAGCACCCGCGACCGCCATCAGCACTGTCGTCACAAAGCCAAATCCGATGACGGTCAGCGCCGCACCGAAAAATCCATTGACGAAGATATAGACGAAGAAATGCTTCGGCAACACCGTCGACAGCAGGCGATAGAAAAGTTGGCTGAGCAATACGCTGACCCCTGCCATCAACAAGGCATTGGCGGCATAAGCCAGAGTGCCGGCTGCACCGTTCAACGTAATCCCCAGCGTCACCAAGGACAGTCCGATAAAGGCCAGTTGGGGACCGAAACTGAGGGTGAACACCGTCGCCCCCAGCATGTGCAGGCCCAGCCCGGGTTTAACGCCGGCTTTCAGGCTCCAGATCACGGTCAGCAAAACAACCATGCCGAGCCAGACATTGAGTTGCTCCGAATCCTGCAAACGCTTCCACGGTGCCCGCCAAACGGAACGGGCGAAGAACAGCGCCCAGACCGCCCATGCGGCCCAGTACCATTCTTCGCCCAGCAGTGTGTCTGTCAGATTCACCCGGCTATTTTAGTGCCAGCTTCCGACTTTGTGACATCAGCCGACCGCGCTCTCCAACTGCGGCACGATTTCGAACAGATCGCCAACCAGGCCGTAATCGGCCACCTGGAAGATCGGTGCATCCGGATCCTTGTTGATCGCGACGATCACCTTGGAATCCTTCATGCCCGCCAAATGTTGGATGGCACCGGAAATACCGATTGCCACGTAGAGCTGCGGCGCAACGATCTTGCCGGTCTGCCCCACCTGGTAGTCGTTCGGCACAAAACCGGCATCGACAGCAGCTCGGGAAGCGCCCAATGCGGCACCCAGCTTGTCGGCCAGCGGCTCGAGCAGCTTGTGATAGTTTTCACCGCTCCCCAGACCGCGACCACCGGAAACGATGATCTTGGCGGCGCCGAGTTCCGGACGGGCCGACTTGGTCAGTTCGCGACCGACCAGTTGCGACTGGCCACTGTCGGCAGCGACACCGATCGCTTCGACGGCAGCGGAACCGCCGGTGGCAACGGCATCGAAAGCGGTGGTTCGTACAGTGATCACCTTGACGGAATCGGCACTCTTCACCGTTGCCAGGGCATTACCGGCATAGATCGGACGCACGAAGGTATCGGCTGCTTCGACTGCAGTGATTTCGGAAATCTGGGCGACGTCGAGCAAGGCAGCGATGCGCGGCAGCAGATTCTTGCCGAAGGTGGTCGCCGGAGCGAGCACGTGGGTGTAACCCGCCGCATTGGCAACGATCAGCGCCGTCAGGTTCTCCGCGGTCTGGCCTTCGTAATGAGCGGCATCGGCCACCTTGACCTTGGCCACGCCCTGCAGCGCTGCAGCCTGCTGAGCCGCGGCAGCGCAATTGGCACCGGCAACCAGCACGTGCACTTCGCCACCAATCTTCTGAGCGGCAGCGACGGTGTTGAGCGTTGCAGCCTTCAGCTGCTGATTGTCGTGTTCGGCAACAACAAGAATGGACATCTTCGCTCTCCCTTAGATCACTTTGGCTTCGTTCTTCAGCTTGCCGACCAGCTCGGCTACGTCGGCAACCTTGATACCGGCGCTACGCTTCGGCGGCTCGACCACTTTCAGCGTGCTCAGGCGCGGAGCCACATCGACGCCCAGATCGGCCGGCTTGACGGTATCGAGCGGCTTCTTCTTGGCCTTCATGATGTTCGGCAACGTGGCGTAGCGCGGCTCATTCAGACGCAGGTCGGTCGTCACTACGGCCGGCAGCGAAATAGCAAGGGTTTCCAGCCCGCCGTCGATTTCACGGGTAACGCTGGCCTTGCCGTCAGCAATCACAACCTTCGAAGCGAAAGTGGCTTGCGGCCAACCGGCGAGCGCGGCCAGCATCTGGCCAGTCTGATTGGAGTCGTCATCGATGGCCTGCTTGCCGCAGATGACGAGTTGCGGCTGTTCCTTGTCGCACAATGCCTTGAGCAACTTGGCCACGGCCAAGGGCTGCAGCTCGACATCGGTTTCTACCAGGATGCCGCGATCGGCACCGATGGCCATCGCCGTGCGCAGGGTTTCCTGGCAGGCGCCAACGCCGCAGGAAACAGCAACCACTTCGGTGGCGATGCCGGCTTCCTTCAGGCGAACCGCCTCTTCGACAGCGATTTCGTCGAAGGGGTTCATGCTCATCTTGACGTTGGCCAGATCGACATCCGATCCGTCCGCCTTGACCCGCACCTTGACGTTGTAGTCGATGACCCGCTTAACGGGAACGAGAATTTTCACAAGCCTCTCCTTTTTGGTCGGTTAGATTTGCCAAACCTGTGCCGCCTGTTTGACAGACGGTCACTCAATCCGCACAATGACCATACTGTGTCGTATGGAAAAGCATACGGTAGCGTATGGAAAACAAAACTGTCAAGTCTTCTGCCGAAAAAACCGGAACCAAGCCGCGCCGCCGTGCCGAGAGCACGCGCACGCAACTGGATCCGGAACGCTGGGTCGATACCGCAATCGACGTGCTGGCTCGCGAAGGCGTGACCGGTTTGCGCGTCGAAGTGCTGGCCAAGCGCTGCGGCGTGACCAAAGGCAGTTTCTATTGGCACTTCAAGGACAGACGCGCCCTGCTCGATGCCGTCCTCGAACGCTGGAAGGAAGGCCGTATCCGCGACATCGAGAAAACGACCGCCGTTTCGCCCGGCAAGGAACGTGACCAGCTGCATTACGCCATCGAGGTCTATGGCGCCAGCCGCAATCGCAAGGGCATGTCGATCGAGCTGGCCATTCGCGACTGGGCTCGCCACGATGCCGGGGCCGCCGAAGTGGTCGAGTCGGTCGACCTGTATCGCCTGGAATGTACTCGGCGGCTGTTCGTCGCCGCCGGCATGTCCGACGCCGAAGCGAAGAGCCGCAGCCTCTTGCTCTACGCCTGCGTCTTCGGCCTGTCGCTGATGCATTACACCCATTTCGACAATAACCTGAACGATCTAAAGCAACGCATCGCCGAGCGCATCGTTTCCTGAGACTCCGCTAACCGGAGCAGCGTCCCGGATTGCCGGCGGCCCGCAGCCGCATTTCCCACTGCAGCAATTGATCCGCCAACACATTGACCGATGCGATCAAGGCTTCCACACCACCGCGCGCATCGGGCGTTGGCGCCGGACGTTCGATCTGGATTTCCATTTCCCCAACCTGCTTGCGCGCTCGATCGAGCAGGCTGGCCTTGCCGGCCATCACGCCCACACTGTTCTGCGGCGAGGAGAAGACCTGGCTGAATTCGGTGATATCGACGCGCAGCACGCATTCGGTCTTACCCTGCCCGCTTCCGGCCAAACGCAGTTGGCGAGCCAGTTGTTGCTGCAGCAACTGAGCAGGAGGTCCGGCCCAGCGCGAGCGTGCGTATTCGCGCAGGCGCGCCCCGTCCTGGTAAGCCAGGCGGTAATCGATGCCCAAGGTATCGAACCAGAGCGGTGCCCGCACTTCGAGCGCGACCGGTATAGTGCGCGGTGCTTCGACCAGTACTGGTGGAGCCGTACCGAAGTCGTAAACCGCCATCGCGTTATCGCCGCCGCGCTTGCCGGCGGTAAAACAGCCTGCCAGCGACAGGGCCAGTAGCCAGGGCAGCAAGCGGCGCATGTTATTTGCCTCCCTTGGCATCGAAGCCGCTTTCGCCAGGACCGGGCGGCAAGGCCGGGGCACCGAAGACCAGGCCCTGCGGGGAATCTTCCAGGATACGCAGGACGCGGCTGAGTTGCCGCGAAGTCAGCGAGAAGTCGGTGGCCAGTTCGTTCAGGCGCGGCATCAGGGCCGAGGTGCCGCCTGCCGAGGCATCGCCGATGGCGACATCGAGCTTGTCGGTCGCTGCCTGCATCTTGCCAACCAAAGTCCGCGTATCAGCCAGCAAGGGACCGACCTCGCCCATCGCCTGCGACAACTGCCGGACATTGCCGTCGGCCAGCACCTTGTTCACCTGAACCAGGGTGGTATTCAAATTATTCAAGGTCGGCTTCAGAGAAGACGAGGTCTCTTCGAGATTAGCCAGGGTGGCCGTGAAATGGCGCCGATTTTCTTCGCTCAGCACTTCGTTGGCGCTGGCCATTAATTGCCTGACCTGCTTGAGTGTCGCCACGCCCGTTTCGCCAAGTTCATCGAATAGCGAAGGGATCATCGTGATCCGCGGCGGCTTGTCGTCGTTTGGCTCAAGCGGCTCCATGTCCTTGCCGGTTTCCAGCAACAGGATATGGGCCAGGCCGGTGACCCCCTGGTAATTGAGTTTGGCCACGGTGCCGCGAGTCAAGGGCACATCTTCGCTGATCGATACGGTAATCAGGATATTGCTGTAGTCATCTGGATCGAGGCGAATGTCGGTCACCTTGCCGACGCGGATACCGCGATACCTCACCTGCGCCTGGGGATTCAGGCCGCCGATATTCTGCTTGGTGACGACCACATAGTCGTGCGTATCGTCCTTGCCGCCGCCGAGCCAATAGAAGGCAATGGCCGCTGCAATGCCGAGCAGCATGGCGAAGAGTCCGGCGGCGAAGGCGTGGGATTTGTTTTCCATGACTTGTGATTAAAGCAGTTTCTTGCGATCTCCGCCAAAGAAGCCGGTGACGAAGGGATGATCGAGCGTCATCACCTCCGCTCGCGTTCCGAAGGCAATGATGTGCTGATCGGCCAGGATGGCCACGTGGCTGGCCAAGCCATGCAAGGTCGCGAGATCGTGGGTAACCATGACGACCGTCAAACCCAGCGCCTTCTGCAGGCTGCCGATCAATTCGACAAAATTCTGGCTGCGATCGGGATCGAGGCCCGCCGTGGGCTCGTCGAGCAGCAACAGCTCCGGCTCCAGCGACAAGGCGCGCGCCAGGGCGACGCGCTTGACCATGCCACCGGAGAGCTCGGCGGGCATCAGGCGGGCGTGAGCCGCTGCCATACCGACCATATCGAGCTTGAGATGAACCAGGCGCTCGATCCAGGCTTCGTCCAGGCAGCGCAATTCGCGCAGCGGAAAAGCGATGTTGTCGTAGACCGACAGCGCGGAAAACAAGGCCCCATGCTGAAAGAGCATGCCGAGCCGACGACGGATGGAACGCTGCAGGGCGATATCCGGATTTTCCAGATCGACCCCGAACAGATGCACCTTGCCCGCCTGCGGCCGTTGCAGGCCGAGCACCTCACGCAGGAGTGTCGTCTTGCCGCTACCCGAACCGCCGAGCAGGCCGACGATCTGGCCGCGCATGACCTTCAGGTTCAGATCGCGATGCACGACCTGGTCGCCGAAGACCGTCGTTACGCCCTGCAACTCGACGACTGGGGTCATAGCTGCGGCAGACCGATCTGCCGTGTCAGCACGGCGAACACAGCATCGATCAGAATGACCATGGTGATCGAAGTCACCACCGAACTGGTCGTGCGCGATGACAGGCTCTCGGTGTTGGGCTTGACCCGCAGGCCGAAGTGACAGGCCCCGAGTGCGATGATGTAGCCGAAGACCAGCCCCTTGGCCAAACCGATCAGCAGATTGGCGACCGGCACTGCACGCGGCAGGTTTTCCAGGAAATAGACCAGAGACAGATCAAGCTGCATCATCGCCGCCACCATGCCGCCGAACAGCGCCACAGCCGAAGTCCAGAGTACCAGCAACGGCATGGCCACGGTCAGACCGAGGATTTTCGGCAGGACGACACGTATGCTGCGGGAAACCCCCATGGTCGATAGCGCATCAATTTCCTCGGTCACCCGCATGACGCCGATCTGCGCCGTCATCGCCGAGCCTGAGCGCCCGGCCACCAGCACAGCGACGAGGACCGGCCCCAACTCGCGGATGATGGAAATACCCAGAATGTTGACGATGAACAGATCGGCCCCAAAGCTCTTCAGTTGCAACGCCGACAGATAACTGATGGTGATGCCGATCAGAAAGCCGACCAGCGCCGTCACTGGCAAAGCCTGCGCCCCCGCCTTATAGACGTTGGCGCTGAACTCGCGAAGGGGAAAATCGCGCGGATGGCGGGCCAGATAAGCAAGATCGAGCAGCAACTGGCCGAAAACCACCAAAATACCCTGCAGGTTCGACCACGCTCTTGCAGCCAGAGTCCGCAGCAGTGATCGCAATTGAAATGGCGTTGGCGACACGGCCAGCGAAATATCGGGCAAATGGGCAACCCGTTCGATACTGCTGCGGTGCACATCCGAAATGAGCATTTTTTCAGGCCAACGCCCTTGCCAGGTACGCCACAGCAAAATCGCCGCCGCACTGTCCAGGCGACTGACCTCGGACAAATCCCATGCCCGACCACCGTCTCCGGCCTCGGCCAACGCAGCCTGCAGGCCGACGAGCACCGGCTGCATTTCCGACAACACCCAGGCCCCGGCCAATACGGCCTTTGCCGCATCTACATGCAACCGGGGCTCCTGGCTGCTCACTCGGCTTTCCTCGCCGGCCGCGACTTGACTTGATAATCGCGCCCGATCTGCTTCCAGACGCTGGCTTCCTCGCCGAGCGCCGCTGCCGTCCACGGATTGGCTGCCAGCCATTCGCCCGGCAACTCGATCTGAAATCCGCTGACAAGCGGCTTGACCCGCCACGACGGCAACTGCCGGTCGTCGCGCGTTCGGTGCATCAAGACGGCGAAGCGCAGGCAGAAAATAAGCGTCCAGGCACTGTCCACCGCAGGAATGCTGCTCAGCTTCTCCAACTTGCCGCGATGGCCGAGGACCAGCATGGCCAGACGTGCCTGATCCTTTTTCGAGAAGCCCGGCATGTCGGCATAGGTCAGGATGTAGGCTCCATGCTTGTGGTAGGCGTTGTGCGCGATGGAAATCCCGATCTCGTGCAGACGGCAGGCCCAAGACAGGAATTGCACATCGGCCTCGCTCGGCGCCCCGCCAGAGAGCTGGGCGAGCGCGGAGAGCGCGGTCGCTTCGACTCGCTCGACCTGATCGCCCTCGACCTGATAACGACGCCGGAACTGGGTGACCGTCGAATCGCGCATGTCGTGATGATGGAAACGACCGAGCAGGTCGTACAACACGCCGAGACGCAACGCGCCGTCGGCATAGGTCATGCGTTCGATGCCGAGTTCCTCGAAGATCGCCGACATGATGGCAACACCACCCGGAAAAACCGGCAGGCGGTCGCCCTTGATACCGGGCAGATCGAGCGCTTCGGCTGAACCAGCCTTGACCAGTAGCGCACACAGACGGTCCAGCCCCTCGCGCGTGATGCCGCTCTCGCCGTTCGGATTCAGCCCGTTCAACTCCAGCGCATCGGCAATCGCCCGCGCCGTACCGGAGGAACCAACCGCCTCTTTCCAGCCCATACGCTGGTAATCGGAAGCAATCAGCTCGATTTCTTTGGCCGCCGCAATCTGCGCTTCGCGCAGCCGCTTCTTGTCGATCTTGCGATCCGGGAAGAAGCGTAGCGTGTAGCTGACGCAGCCCATGTACAACGATTCCATCACCTGCGGCTCGTGCCGCTTGCCGATGATGAACTCGGTCGAACCACCGCCGATATCGACGACCAGGCGCTTGTGCGTCGCCATCGGCATCGAATGCGAGGCACCGATGTAGATCAGGCGGGCCTCTTCGCGGCCGGCGATGATTTCGATCGGGAAGCCGAGTGCTTCCTCGGCCAGCGGCAGGAACTCCGTCGCATTCTTGGCCACGCGCAAGGTATTGGTCGCCACCGCCCGTACGGCACCGGCATCGAGGCCGCGCAAGCGTTCGCCGAAACGCCGCAGCGCATCGAGCGCGCGGGCCTGCGCGGCGGCATCCAGGCGCTTGTCGGGCATCAATCCGGAAGCCAGGCGAACCGGCTCCTTCAACGAGTCCAGCGGATAGATCTGATCGTCCACCACCCGCCCGACCTGCAAGCGGAAGCTGTTGGAACCCAAATCGACCGCGGCCACGGTTTCGTAGATCATCTGGTGCAATGCTTTCTGGTCCGGAATAGCCTGCGATTCTAACACCCGGCCCGCTCGGGAATTCTTACAAGAACCCCATAAAAAAACCCGCCGGCACAGGCCGACGGGTCTTTGGGGCAGAACGAAAAGCGCTTAGCTGGCCAATGCGTTCTTGATCTGCTCCAGCGTGGACGGATCCTCGATGGTGGTCAGATCACCCGGGTCGCGACCTTCGGCCAGCGCCTGCAGCGAACGACGCAACATCTTGCCGGAACGGGTCTTCGGCAGGCCGGTCACGAAGTGCACACGGGCCGGACGGGCGATGGCACCAAGGATGCCATCGACGGTGGCGAAGACTTCCTTCTCCAGCGCCTTGACCAACTCCGGCGTGGCGACCTTTGAAGCATCCTTGACGACGGCGAAGGCCATTGGCATCTGGCCCTTCAGCTTGTCTTCGACGCCCACCACGGCCACTTCGGCGATGGCGCTATGCGCCTGGATCGCTTCCTCGATCTCGCGGGTACCCAGACGGTGACCGGCAACGTTGATCACGTCGTCGGTACGGCCGAGGATGGTGAAGTAACCTTCGTCATCCTTGATCGCCCAGTCGTACGAAGAATAAACCAGCGGCTCCTTGAACAACGTGAAGTAGGTCGACACGAAGCGGTCGTCCTGGCCCCAGACGGTGGACAGGCAGCCTGGCGGCAGCGGCGGCACAACGGCGGCGATACCCTTTTCGTTGGCGCCGCACTCGGAACCGTCCTCGCGGAAGATCTTCAGGTTGTAGCCATAGACAGGGAAGGACGGCGAACCGAACTTGATCGGAGTCTTTTCGACACCGTGCAGCGCGGCCAGCATCGGCCAGCCGGTTTCGGTCTGCCAGTAGTTGTCGATGACCGGCTTCTGCAGTTCGTTCTGGAACCACTCGTGCGTCGGCTGATCCAGCGGCTCGCCGGCCATGAAGATGTGCTTCAGGGACGACAGGTCGTACTTGTGCATGTAGGCCGGATCCTGCTTCTTCAGCACGCGGGCTGCGGTCGGCGCGGAGAACATCACGTTGACCTTGTACTTCTCGACGATCTGCCACCAGATGCCCGGATCGGGACGCAGCGGCGTGCCTTCGTACATGACCGTCGCCATGCCGGCGATCAGCGGACCGTAGATGATGTAGGAGTGACCGACCACCCAACCGATATCGGAGGTGGAGAAATAGGTCTCACCTTCACCGCCGCAGTAGATGTGCTTCATCGACGAGGCCAGGGCCACGGCGTAGCCGCCGGTGTCGCGCTGCACGCCCTTCGGCTTGCCGGTCGTACCGGAGGTGTAGAGGATGTAGGACGGCTCGGAGGATTCCAGCCATTCGCAATCGACCTTGGCATCCATGAACTGCTCGCGCAGCGTGGCGTAGTCGGCATCGCGACCTTCGACCTTGTTGAACTCCGGATCGAGACCGCGATTGACCATCAGTACCTTGGCCGGCTTGTGCTCGGCCAGTTCGATGGCTTCGTCGAGCAGATGCTTGTAAGGCACGGCCTTGCCGCCGCGCATGCCGGCGTCGGAAGAGACGATCAGGGTCGGCTTGGCATCGTCGATGCGGGTGGCCAGCGAACCAGAAGCAAAACCGCCGAACACCACCGAGTGGATGGCGCCGATACGGGTTGCAGCGAAGATCGCGAAAGCAGCTTGGGCGATCATCGGCATGTAGATCAGGACGCGGTCGCCCTTTTTGACGCCGAGGCTCTTGTAGATCGCGGCCATGCGCTCGACTTCGCGCTGCAACTCAGCGAAGGAGTAAACCTTCTCTTCGTTGGTTTCGGTCGAGATGTAGATCAGCGCGCGGTCGTTCGGACGCTTGGCAGCGTGGCGATCGATCGCGTTGTAGCAGAGGTTGGTCTTGCCACCGACAAACCATTTCGCGAACGGCGGACGGGAATAGTCGCAAACCTGCGTGAACGGCTCCTTCCAGTCGATGAGTTTGGCCTGTTCGGTCCAGAACTCGTCCGGCTTTTCGATGGAATACTGGTGAAACTCCTTGTAAGTCGCCATAAAGCTCCCTCTAATCTAGATTTTCCTGCACTACAAAAATGATGAACGGGCTATTGTGTTCTGCTTTCCCGTTCGCTCAAGCGGTGTTCGATCTCTGCCACCGGCAGAGCCAAACCCAATTCCTGACTCATCAGCTTCAACAACGGCAGCAACTGCCTGGCTAGCGCGGGCAGATGCGGCAATACCGGAGCACTGCGATCGGCCGCCAGCAACTCCAGGGCATGATGGATGGTGATCGGTCGAATGGCCGGCAGAATGCCACCCGTTTCCGTCCGGTTGCCGCCGGCCGCCATGGCTGCCGACATGCGCTGACCGGCCAATTCGAGCAAGGCGCCGGCCGAGCCGACCAGATCGGTGGGTACGCTGGCCACGCCGATACTGACCGTCAAGGCAATGGTCTCGCCCGCGACGGTCAGGCGGGCCAATTCGACCGCTTCGCGCACCCGCTCGGCGAACTTCGCACAAAACCCCGGCGCCGTCCCCGGCGAGACGACGGCAAATTGCCCGTCACCAAAGTGGCCAAGACTGTCTTCCTTGCGCATCTTGCCGACCAGCATCGTGGCAAAGCGCTGGCCAACCTGCTCGGCGACCGTCGCGCCCAGACGCTCGCTCAAGCCGCCGTAGCCGTCGAAGCCCAGCACCATGGCACTGACGTCGCCGCCCTGCCGAGCGGCATGCGACAAGGCCTGAGCCGCCTGCAACTCGAGGTATTTGCGGGTAAACAAGCCGCTGGCGGGATCCTGAACCAGCAACTGGCGACCGGATTCCAGGTTTTCCTGAGCCGAAGAGAGTTCCAGAAGATTTTTCAAGCGGGCCAGCAACTCGGTCCCGCCAGCGCCCTTGGCGACGAAATCAGAAACGCCGAGCTCGCGGGCCTTCTCTCTTTCCTCTTCGGATTCCTCACCCGACACCAGCACGAAGGGCAATTGCTGCAGGCGGCGCAATTTCGAAGCGCGCACCCGTTCGAGCAATTCGAAACCGTTGAGCTTCGGCATCTGCAGATCGGAGATCACCGCGCGGATCGAGTGATCAAGCACGAGCGCCTGCCAGGCTGCCTCGCCATCGACTTCCTCGCGGATGTCGAAATGCCCCTTCAGGTGCTGGATCAGGGTGACCCGAACGACCCGTGAATCATCGACAATCAGGATGCGCGGCAACGAGGCCACATCAACCCCCGGCGATTTCCACGACCACCCGGCCCTTGGCACGCCCGGCGATATATTCTTCGAATACTTGCGGCAGTTCAGCGAAAGGGATGCGCCGCGCCAGCGTGGCCAGATGCGGCGGCATCAAGTCTGTCGCCAGACGCTGCCAGACACCGGAGCGGTAGGGCTCGCGGATATAGCCCGAATCGACGCCGAGCAGCGAAACGCCGCGCAGGATGAAAGGTGCGACCGTGGTATTCAGCTTCATGCTCGCCGCCAGGCCGATGCTGGCGATCGTTCCGCCCTGTTGCATGGTGCTGGCGATCCAGGCCAGCACGTCGCCGCCCAGATTGTCGACCGCACCCGCCCAGCGTGCGCTGTCGAGCGGGCGGATCTTGCCCAGATCGAGGCTCTGCCGGAGCAATATCTCGGCAGCGCCCAAGCCACGCAGAAATTCCGATTCCGACTCCTTGCCGGTCAGCGCAACGACGTGATAGCCCAGCTTGGCCAGCATATCGATGGCAAGGCTACCGACACCGCCGGTCGCACCGGTGACGATGACCGGCCCCTTGTCCGGACGCAGGCCGTTTTCTTCCATGCGCACGATGCCCAAGGCTGCGGTGAAACCGGCCGTACCGAGCACCATCGAATCGAAAAGAGACAAGCCGGCCGGCAGGGGCACGACCCAGTCGCCGGGAACACGGGCATATTCGGCATAACCGCCATGATGGGCGACGCCGATATCGAAACTGGTGGCAATAACCGGATCGCCGGCCTTGAAGCGGGGATCAGCACTATCAACCACGACGCCAGAAAGATCGATGCCGCCGACACAAGGGAAGCGCCGGATGATCTTGCCGGCACCAGTGGCAGCCAAGGCATCCTTGTAGTTGACGCTGGAGTACGCGACACGAAGGGTGACGTTGCCGGAATCGAGCTGGCTCTCGTCCATCCGGACAAAACCGCTCTCCACTTTTCCGTCGCGTTCTTCAATCAACAGCGCCTTGAAGGACTCCATCGCTACCCCTCTCCTAAGACGTTAAATTGTATTCATAATTACGGATTATGAACATAGTTCTAAGTATTTCGGCGCCGTAACTTTACAGATGCATAGTTTTCAAATACATTTCGGCCCCATGCGCAAAATTCTGACCTCACTCCTCTTCGCCTCCGCGATGGTTGCCGGCAGCATCGGCACCACTGCCGCTGCCGAGCAAGGACGCAAGGCGGACGAGCCGCTTTCTTTCCTCGAACGTTACACCAACGCCGCTCAGGATGTCATCCTGCAAGGCCTTAAGCTGGTGGGCGTGCGTTATCGCTTCGGCGGCAACAACGAGGATCAGGGCCTGGATTGCAGCGGCTTTGTCCGTCTGGTTTTCGCCGACAGTATTGGCGCTTCGCTGCCGCGAACCGCTCGTGAAATGAGCGAAGTCGGCCAGCAGATCGATACATCGCAGCTGAAGCCGGGCGACCTCGTGTTCTTCAACACCATGCGCCGTGCTTTCTCGCATGTCGGCATCTACCTCGGCGACAACCATTTCCTGCATGCACCGCGCGCCGGCGCCGAAGTCCGTGTCGAGAGCATGGAAAGCAGTTACTGGGTCAAGCGCTACAACGGCGCCCGTCGCATCATCGACGGCAACTGAAACAAGCGGCTCCAGCCGCTTTTTTTTGGCCAACACAAAGTAACCATTCTCATTTACAGGAAAAAATTCAGCCGTTAGACTTCTGGCGCGCCAAACTTTTTCTGGAGAGAAATTGATGTCCTTGCTTGCCCGACTGATTATCGCCACCCTGGGTGGTCTGTCTGTTTCCGCATATGCCGAAGAAAACGTACTGAACCTATACTCGGCTCGCCATTACCAGACCGATGAAGCTCTGTATGCCGATTTCACCAAGCAGACCGGTATCCGCATCAACCGGATCGAGGGCAAAGAAGATGAACTGCTCGAACGCATCAAGAACGAAGGTGCCAACAGCCCCGCCGACGTTTTCCTGACCGTGGATGCGGCACGCCTCGCCAAGGCACACGAACTCGGCCTGTTCGCCCCGGTATCGTCGAAAGTCCTGGATAGTCGCGTTCCCGCCCACCTGCGCACCGAGGACTGGTATGCCTTCTCGACCCGCGCCCGCGTCATCGTTTACAACAAGGCCAGCGTACGCGCCGAGGACGTTCGCAACTACGAGGACCTGGGCAACCCGAAACTGAAGGGCAAGTTCTGCTCCCGCTCCGGTTCGCACCCGTACAACCTGTCGCTGATGGCCTCCGTCATCGCCAATCAGGGCGAAGCCAAGGCTGAGGAACTGGCTCGTGGCATGGTTGCCAACTTCGCTCGCGCTCCGAAAGGCGGCGACACCGATCAAATCAAGGCCGTCGCAGCCGGCGAATGTGGCGTCGCCATTTCGAACACCTACTATCTGGCGCGCATGCTGCGCTCGACCAAGAGCGAAGACCAGAAGACCATGGAAAAGGTCGGCATCGTCTGGCCCAACCAGGCGACGACCGGAACCCACATCAACGTTTCCGGCGGTGGCATGCTGAAGACTGCACCGCACAAGGCCGCAGCCGTCAAATTCCTGGAATACCTGGCTTCGGACTCGGCTCAAGGCTACTTCGCCGACGGCAATAACGAGTGGCCGGTCGTAGAGAGCGTCAAGGTGGCCAATCCGGCACTTGACGCCATGGGAAAATTCAAGGCGGACAAGCTGCCGGTCAAGAACCTGGCGATGTATCAAGCCAAGGCTCAAATCATCTTCGATCGCGTCGGATTCAAATAACCCCCTTCCCGAGAGAGCCTCTGCTTGCCTAGAATGTCGCAAGCAGAGGATTTCTTTCGATGGCCTACAAGAACGCTGGACCAAGTAAATTGATGGAGGCAGTGCGCGCCGGCAACCTTCAAGGGGTGGTCAGCGCACTGGAAAGCGGGTCGGATGTCGACGAAGCCGATGTGCACGGCTTTCGCGGACTCCCCTTGCGTACGGCCTGTTTCGGCGGAAATGCCGCAATCGTGCGCGAACTGCTGGCTCGCGGCGCCAACATCGATGCCGGAACGGCCGATGGACCGGGTGCCCCTTTGCGCCTTGCCCTACGTTCCGGGCACAAACAATTGGTCACCCTACTGCTCGACGAAGGCGCCGCCATACCCTCAGGAGTCGTCATCGACCCGGAACTGATACCGGCCGGACATCCTCGCCTGGACAGCACGACTAGCGCGATCGACTACCCCTTCGACAACCTGATCGAATTCTCCAGCGATCGCCCCGGCATCACCGACACCCATCTGGCCAGGCCTACCGGAACCGAGACCAACGTTCTGACCATGGACCTGTTGCGTTTCAATGAAAACGACGACGCCAGCCTGCCCTCACGCGAACGCAATCTGGACCAGGAACTTCTGATCGACCCCGAACACATGTGGTCGCCGCCGGGCAGCAAAAAATAGATCTGCCGGATCAAGCCCGGCGTGACTTGGAGATTTGTCGCGATAGCGCAATCAAGGGCAACAGACCGACGGCCACGATTGCCAGGGCAGCGGTCGACGCTTCGGCCAGACGCTCATCGGAAGCCAGCGTATAAGCCTGCGTTGCCAGGGTATCGAAATTGAACGGGCGCATGACCAGCGTCGCCGGCAACTCCTTCATCACATCGACGAAGACCAGCAAGCCCGCCGTCAGCAGGCTGCCGCGCAGGATCGGCGCATGCACCCGACGCAGCGTCGCCCCCTGGCCCAGGCCCAGACTACGCGCGGCATCGTCCATGCTCGGCGTGATCTTGGCCAGGCTGGCCTCGACCGTGTGCAGTGCCACCGCCAGGAAACGCACCAGATAAGCGTAAACCAGGGCAGCGATGCCACCGGTCAGCAACAAGCCGGGGTTGTAACCGAACCAGACCGTCCATTGCGCCGCCAGCCAGTTGTCGACGCGAGTGACCGGAATCAGCACGCCGACGGCAATCACCGCCCCCGGCACCGCATAACCAAGCCCCACCAGGCGATTCAAGCCCTGCGCGAACAGCGTTTTCGACAGGCGGGCGCTGTAGGCCAGCAACAGGGCGAGCAGGACACCGATGGCGGCCGTGCAGCCGGCCAGCACGAAGCTGTTGCGCGACAGCAGCAGGAAACGCTCGCCGAATTGGGCATCGCCCTCGGTCAGCGCCATCTTGAGCAACAAGAGGGCGGGCAAAACGAAACCCAGCAATAGCGGCACGGTACAGGCCAGCGTCGCCAGCCAACCCCAGGCACCCGGCAGTTTTGCGCCGGCCAACGGACGATTGCGCCCGGTCGTATTGTGATAGCGCGCCCGTCCGCGCGACACCCGTTCGGCCATTAACAGGAAGAGCACGAAGGCGAGTAGCATGGCCGCCAGTTGCGCTGCCGCGATGCGGTCGCCGAGCGAGAACCAGGCGCGATAGATGCCGGTAGTGAACGTGTTCACCGCAAAGTAGGCGACCGTGCCATAGTCGGCCAGGGTTTCCATCAGCGCCAGCGCCACCCCCGAAACGATGGCCGGACGCGCCAAGGGCAACGACACCGAAAAGAAGGCGCGCCACGGCCCGAGACCCAGGGTCCGTGCTGCTTCCAGCATGCCGCTGGCCCGCTCCAGGAAGGCCGTGCGCGCCAGCAGGTAGACGTAGGGATAGAGCACGCAAACGAACATCAGCATGGCGCCAGGCAGCGTGCGGATATCGGGAAACCAGTAGTCGCCGTATTGCCAGCCGAACCACTCCCGCAGCGCCGTCTGTACCGGGCCGACAAACTGCAGGAAATCGGTATACACATAGGCCATGACATAAGCCGGCACGGCCAGCGGCAGGACGAGCGCCCATTCGAAGAAGCGCCGCCCAGGAAAATCGTGCATCGCCGTCAGCCAGGCCACGCCCACGCCGACCACCGCCACACCGCTACCGACCCCGAGACAGAGCCACAGTGAATTGGCGATGTAGTCGCCGAGTACCGTCTGCGCCAGATGTGACCAGGTGTCGCTGGTGCCGCCGACGAACAGGTTGAGGCCGACGCTGGCGACGGGTAGGCCGGCCAGCAAGGCAACGACGACGGCGAAGACGAGGAGCGGGGAAAGTGAAGGTGCGCGCATGGTGTGAATGCGAATTATAATCGACAGCCATGGCTCAACTCGAACTCAATGGCGTCGTTCAGCGCTACGGCAAGCAAACCATCGTCGATGGCGTGAACTTCCAACTGGAAGCCGGCAGCATTGCCTGCCTGCTCGGCCCCTCGGGCTGCGGCAAGACCACACTGCTGCGCTGCATTGCCGGTTTCGAAGATGTCGCTGGCGGCGAAATCCGTTTGCACGGCGCTGTGGTCAGTTCCCCCAGCCAGCGCGTCGCCCCGGAAAAACGCCGCATCGGCATGGTCTTTCAGGACTACGCCCTGTTCCCACACCTGACCGTCGAGCAAAACGTTGCCTTCGGCCTCGGCCGTCGCGTTGACGAAGAGGCCAGCCGCCGCGTCCGCCAGTTGCTCGCCACCGTCGGCCTGCACGGCCAAGGTGAAAAATATCCGCACGAGCTCTCCGGCGGCCAGCAGCAGCGCGTGGCCCTGGCCCGTGCCCTGGCACCGCGGCCGGAACTGATCCTGCTCGACGAGCCTTTCTCCAACCTCGATGTCGGCCTGCGCGAGCGCCTGTCGGTCGAAGTGCGCGAAATCCTCAAGCGCGAAGGCTCCACCGCCATCATGGTCACCCACGACCAGCACGAAGCCTTCGCCATGGCCGACCAGATCGGCATCATGTACGAAGGCCGCATCCAGCAATGGGACGTGCCCTACAACCTCTACCACCGCCCGGCCAACCGCTTCGTGGCCGATTTCATCGGCCAGGGCGTGCTGGTCACCGGCACCGTCGGTGAAGAAAACAGCGTGCGCATGGAACTGGGCACACTGATTTCGGACACGCCGGTTTCCTGCAACGAGAGCTGCACGACCTGCGACGACGGTTGTGCCGTCGACATCCTGCTCCGCCCGGACGACATCGTGCACGACGACGCCAGCCCGGTGCAGGCCGAGGTGCTGCACAAGGCCTTCCGCGGCGCCGACATCCTGTACACCCTGCGCCTGGCGAGCGGCACCGAAGTGCTGTCGCTGGTGCCTTCGCACCACAACCATGCGCTCGGCGAGAAGATCGGCATCCGCCTCGATGCCGACCATGTGATCGCCTTCAAGAAAAACGAGGGCGGCTCGACGGCCCCCCGCACCGAGCATCCCGTCACCTGGCAGGCTGCAGGCGGCCGCTGAGGGCGGCAGCACGGCATGATTCCCTATCTCGCCCCGTTCGATCCGTTTCCGCCGGTTGAAACGGCACAGGAGGAGATGGGCGGCCTGCTCGCCGTCGGTGCCGACCTCTCGCCCGATCGCCTGCTCGACGCCTATCAGCGCGGCATCTTCCCGTGGGGCACGGTCGAAAGCTACCCGCTGTGGTACAGCCCCGACCCGCGCATGGTGCTCTTTCCCGAAGAATTCCGCCTGACCCGCTCGCTCAGGAAGACGCTGCGCAGCGGCCGCTTCGAGGTGCGCTTCGACCACGATTTCCCGGCCGTCATCGCCGCCTGTTCGGCCATGCCGCGGCCCGGCCAGGACGGTACATGGATCAGCGACGACATGCGCGAAGCTTACTGCCGCCTGCACGAACTCGGCTGGGCGCACTCGGTCGAAAGCTATGTCGAAGGCGAACTGGTGGGCGGTCTTTACGGCCTGGCCATCGGGCGCATGTTCTACGGCGAATCGATGTTCGCCCGGCACACCGACGCCTCCAAGGTCGCTTTCGCACATCTGGTGCGGTATCTTGTTACCCATCAGTTCGGCATGATCGATTGTCAGATGCGTACCGACCATCTCGCCTCGCTCGGCGGACGCGAAATTCCGCGTGCCGCGTTTTTGGCCCGTTTGCGGCAGTGCACCGCAGCAGGCAGCCCGCGCACGACCTGGTCGGGCGACGGCCTCGATCTGGAGTGGTGAGATGTCCCTACCCGACGACGCCAAGCTTCCCTTCTCGCTGCTGCAGTTCTACGCCACCTCACCCTATCCGTGCAGCTACCTGGACGACCGCGAGGCACGCTCGCAGGTGGCCACGCCAGCCCACCTGATCAACACCGAGATCTACAGCGCACTGGTCCGCGCCGGTTTCCGGCGCAGCGGCATCTTCACCTACCGGCCGCATTGCGACCTCTGCCAGGCCTGCATTCCCGTCCGCCTGCCGGTGGCCGAACTGGAAACGGACCGCAGTCAGCGCCGCGCCCTGAAGCGCCACGGCGACCTGCAAGTGCGCGAACTGCCCTTGCTCTTCCGCGACGAACACTACGAGCTCTACAACCGTTACCAGCAATCGCGCCACCCCGGCGGCGGCATGGACGAGGACAGCCACGAGCAATACGCCCAGTTCCTGCTGCAGAGCCGTGTCGATACGCGCCTGCTCGAATTCCGCGACGCCGACGCCCTGCGCATGGTCAGCGTCATCGACGTACTCGACGATGGCCTGTCGTCGGTCTACACCTTCTTCGACCCCGACCTGCCGCAAGCCAGCTTCGGCGTCTATAACGTGCTCTGGCAGGCGGCGCAGTGTCGCGCCATCGGCCTGCCTTATCTCTACCTCGGCTACTGGATCGCCGAAAGCCGCAAAATGGCCTACAAGGCCCGCTTCCGCCCCATCGAGGGGCTGATCGACGGGCACTGGACCCGCATCGAACCCCAACCCGCCACGCCATGAAAAAACTCATTCCCCTTGCCCTGGCCCTGTTCGCCAGCGCCGCCGCTTGTGCCGCCGATGCTTCCAGCGAGCCACGCCTGCCCTACACCTGCGACAACGGCAGCCGCATCGAGATCGGCTTTGCTGCCGATGCCGAAGGTCGCCCCTTCGCCCGCCTGCATTTCGCCGACGAAGCCTTGACCCTGCCGCAGGTGCCGACCGCCTCCGGCACGCTCTACCGCCGCGGCGACATCCGCTTGAGCACCAAAGACAACGAGGCGATGTTCGAGGACGGCAAGGGCAATCTCCGCCATTGCCGCCAGGGCGACCAGCCGCCGGCCGGCTACGCCCCGCCTGCTGCCAGCAACAATTTCATCGACCTGCACGGCAATGTGCGCTACCTGGCGCGCATCGCGCTGCCGCCCAACGCCCTGCTCACCCTGCTGGTCCAGGACATCTCGCGCCCCCGCCCGCTGACGCTGGTCGAGCAGCAATACGAGCTGAACGGCGCCCAGGTGCCGATCCCCTTCGCCGCCACCATCGACCGCGACCTGGTCGGCAAGCGCGCCCGCATCGCCGTCAGCGCCCGTATCGAAGTCGGTGGCAAGGTCCGCTTCGCCAGCGCCAAGCCGGTGCCGGCCATGCAGGACGGCCAGCCGGTGCCGGTTGAATTGATCCTGAAGCCGGTCGGCCGTGCGCCGCGCTAAGTCGATGCGGCCACGCCTCGTCCTGGCCGGCCTCGCCCTGCTGCTGGCCAGCGTTTTCGCCCAAGCGGAAAACGTCGCCTGCCACCTGACTTACGGCGGCGACACCCAGGTCATCGAAAACGGCCCGAGCGCCTCGCCCTACACCGGCGCGCCGACCGCCATCGGCTCCTTCTTTCTGTTCCGCATTGTCTTCCTGCGCGAACCGGCCGACCTCGCCCGCATCAACCTCTACGTTCACGCCGACCTCGACGAAGCGCCGATCCCGCTGCAGCACGCCAGCTATGCCTACCCGGTGCGCAACCAGGGCCGCTACGGCTTCACCGGCCTGCAGCGCATCTACGAACCCAAGCGCGAAAGCGAGTTGCTGTACTGGTGCGAGCTAAAGGACGCCCCATGAAAATCGGCCAAAAACACCTGTGCACCGCAGCAGTGGTCTGGGGCCTCGCCATGGCGGCCCAGGCCGAACCGCTGACCCTGATTTTTGCCGGTGACATCATGCTCGACGACGGCCCCGGCCGCGTCATCGCCGCCGGCGGCGACCCGCTCGCCCCCTTCGCGCCCATCCTCGAAGCCGCCGATTACCGCATCGGCAATCTCGAATGCGCTGTCGCCGATGGCGGCGCCGCCCAGCCTTCCAAAATCTGGTCCTTCCGCGCCAAGCCGAAAACCCTGAAGGTGCTGCGCGGCCGTTTCGACGCCGTGTCGCTGGCCAACAACCATTCCGGCGACTACGGCCAGGCCGCCTTCGTCGAAACCACGCAACACCTCGATGCCGCCGGCATCGCCCGCTTCGGCGGCGGTCGCGATCTGGCCGAAGCCCATCGCCCGCTGTGGATAGAAAAGAAGGGGTTGAAGATCGCCGTACTCGGCTACAACGAGTACAAACCGCGCCGCTTCGAAGCCGGCCCGCAGACGCCCGGCATCGCCTGGAGCGAGGACGAACAGGTCATCGCCGATATCCGTGCCGCCAAGGCCGCCGGCGCCGACCACGTCATCCCCTTCATGCACTGGGGCTGGGAGAAATACACGCAGCCGGACGAACGCCAGAAAAGCTTTGCCCGCCGCATGATCGACGAAGGGGCCAGCCTCGTCGTCGGCAGCCACCCGCACGTCACGCAAGGCGCCGAGATCTACCAGGGCAAACCCATCGTCTATAGCCTGGGCAACTTCGTCTTCGACGGCTTCGACTACGCCAACGCCCAACGCGGCTGGCTGCTGCGCCTGCAAATCGACCGCGACGGCGTGCTCGCCTGGGAAACCCTGGCCGCCCAGATCGACGACGACGGCACGCCGTGGCCGCGCCCCGGCGCCTTCACCCCCTGCGGCCGGCGTGGCGACGACAAGGTGCTGGACTGCGCCAACCCGTGAGCGCTAACGCGGCTTAAGCCGGCGCGCTGGAAGGCACGCGCCTCAGCACACTATCGAGAAACGCCAGCACCTCGCCGAGATGCGCCTCCATCTCGGTGAATTCGTCGTGGCTCCCCGAGAGCACCAGCAGGCGCACATCCGGCCGTCCGGCCGCATCCTGCAGACGGTAGGCATCGGTCAGCGGCACCGTCGCATCGTTGGCACCGTGCAGCAAGAGCACCGGGCAAGTCAGCCGCGCCATACTGGTCAGCGGCGCAATGGTGTCGAAGCGAAAACCGATCACCCGCTGCACATAAGCCAGCAGCCACTTCTCCACCGATTGCCACAGCGCCCCTTTGGCCCGCAGCCAGCGGCGCATCATCTCGGCCGGATGGGCAAAGGCGGCCAGGCTGATGACCGCGGCAATGTCGGGACGGCGGGTCGCCGCCAGCAGCGCGGCCCCTGCCCCGACCGAATGCCCGAACACGGCAATCTGCGCCGCATCGACACTCGGCTCGCCCTTGAGCGCGTCGAGTACCGCCGCCAGATCCTCGGCAAAGCGCGGCAGCGAAGCGAAATTGTCATCGTCGCTATCGCCATGGCAGCGCGTATCGAACAGCACCACGCCATAACCCGCCGCCTGCAAGGGCGCCGCCAGCGGCAACAGCGAATCTGCATTGCCGCCCCAGCCGTGCAGCGCCACCAACACCGGCGAAGGCTCGTTCTGCGGCAGGAACCACGCGGTCAGCAGGCGCCCGCGCTCGGTCGGCACGCGCAGCTTTCGCCAGCCGGGCAAACCGGGTAGCTGGCGATTCGGCACGCGCTCCGGCGCCAGCGAGCGATGCACCAGCCAGCGCAAGGCCAGCGGCAAAGCCAACAGCAGTCCAACCAGGGCCAACACCCACATGACGTTCATCGAAGCTATCCCGAAGACACCAGCCCGCCGATCGCTCGCCGTGCCAACAACATATTAGAGATCGCTTATTTTATATCAGCCAGGCTTCGGTTTTTGCCCATTTTTGCTCGTGCACCGCAGCAGTCGGCGTCAGCCGTTTCCGCGCAGCGCAACCGGGTCGCTCGGGTTAGAATCCAAACATCATGCAGATCGACACCTTTCTCGCCCGCTGGCGCGGGGCCGGCGGCTCCGAGCGCGCCAATTACCAGCTCTTCATCGCCGACCTGTGCGATCTGCTCGGCGTCGCCAAGCCGCAGCCGGCCAATGAAGACACGCGAGACAATCCCTACGTCTTCGAGCGCCGCGTCGTCTTCCATCACGGCGACGGCAGCACCAGCAACGGGTTCATCGACTGCTACAAGCGCGGCAGCTTCATCGGCGAAGCCAAGAAGATTCGCGCCGGGGCCGAAACCCGCCAGTTTGACGACGCCCTGCTGCGCGCCCGCGGCCAGGCCGAAAACTACGCCCGCCACCTGCCGGCCGACGAAGGCCGGCCGCCCTTTCTGGTCGTGCTCGATGTCGGCAACGTCATCGAGCTCTACGCCGAATTCACCTGCACCGGCGGCAGCTACACCCCCTTCCCCGACCCGCGCAGCCACCGCATCCGGCTCGACGACCTCGCCCGCGACGACATCCGCGCCCGCCTCAAGGCCGTCTGGGACGATCCGCACAGCCTCGACCCCAGCCGCCGCACCGCCCGCGCCACACGCGATATCGCCATCCGCCTCGCCCGCGTCGCCAAGTCGCTCGAAGGGCAATACGCCGCCGAGCGCGTCGCCAACTTCCTGTCGCGCTGCCTCTTCTCGATGTTCGCCGAAGACGTCGGCCTGCTGCCCAAGGTCGATAACGAAGGCGCCTTCACCGGCCTGCTCAAGAGCTTCCTCCTCCCCTCGCCTTCCGGGAGAGGGGCCGGGGGAGAGGGCGGCGCCGTCGCCCAATTCGTCCCCCTCGTCGCCGAGCTATGGAAAGCCATGGACGAAGGCCAGTTCTCCGTCGCCATCCGCGCCCAGCTGCCGCGCTTCAACGGCAAGCTGTTCAAGCAGCCTGAAGTGCTGCCGCTCAGCCGCGAGCAGATCGAACTCCTGCTCGAAGCCAGCCGTGCCGACTGGTCCGAAGTCGAACCCGCCATCTTCGGCTCCCTGCTCGAAAACGCCCTCGAAACGTTTGAACGCCACGACCTCGGCGCCCACTACACGCCGCGCGCCTACGTCGACCGCCTCGTCCTACCCACCGTCATCGAGCCGCTGCGCGCCGACTGGCGCGACACGCAGGCCGCCGCCCTGCTGCTCGCCAACGAAGGCAAGCTCAAGGACGCCGCCGACCTCGTCCGCGCCTGGCACCACAAGCTGTGCGCCACCCGCGTGCTTGACCCCGCCTGCGGCTCCGGCAACTTCCTCTACGTCACGCTGGAGCACATGAAGCGGCTCGAAGGCGAAGTGCTCGACACCCTCGCCCAGCTCGGCGACACGCAGCAACGCCTTGAGGTCGAAGGCCTCAGCGTCGACCCGCACCAGTTCCTCGGCCTCGAAATCAACCCGCGCGCTGCCGCCATCGCCGAAATGGTGCTGTGGATCGGCTACCTGCAATGGCACTTCCGCACCCGCGGCAGCGGCCTGCCGCCCAGCCCCATCCTGCGCGACTTTCACAACATCGAAAACCGCGACGCCGTGCTCGCCTACGACGCCGTCGAATTCGTCACGGACGAAGCCGGCAAACCGCTCACCCGCTGGGATGGCCGCACGCTGAAAAACCACCCGGTCACCGGCGAAAAAGTGCCCGACGAAGCCGCACAAACCCCGCTCGAACGCTACCGTAACCCGCGCCCCGCCCAGTGGCCGGCCGCCGACTACATCGTCGGCAACCCGCCCTTCATCGGCGCCGCCAGCATGCGTCAGTCGCTCGGCGACGGCTACACCGAAGCACTGCGCGCCGCCTGGCCCGAGGTGCCCGACTCCGCCGACTTCGTCATGTTCTGGTGGCACCACGCCGCCGACCTCACCCGGCGCGGCCAGGCCAAACGCTTCGGCTTCATCACCACCAACAGCCTCAAGCAAACCTTCAACCGCCGCGTGCTCGAACACCACCTCGCCGGCAAGCCGCCGCTCAGCCTCGCCTGGGCCATCCCTGACCACCCGTGGGTCGACGCCGCCAGCGGCGCCGCCGTGCGCATCGCCATGACCGTCGGCGCCGCCGAACTCCCCTCGCCCGCCAGCGGGAGAGGGGCTGGGGGAGAGGGCATCCTGCAAACCATCGTCGAGGAAGGCGGCGCCGAGAGTGATGCGGTGCACGTCGAATTTTCGGCAAAAACCGGCCGCATCCACGCCGACCTGAGCATTGGGGCCGATGTCGTCGGCGCGCTAGCTTTGCGGGCAAATGGCGGCATCAGTCAGCGCGGCCTCGAACTGGGCAGCGCCGGCTTCATCGTCACGCCCGACGACGCCGCCCGCCTGCAACCTTGCGACCGCATACGCCCCTACCGCAACGGCCGTGACCTGACCGATGCGCCTCGCGGGGTTATGCTCATTGACCTCTACGGCCTGAACGCCGACGAAGCGCGCAGCCGTTACCCCGCCGCCTACCAATGGCTGCTTGAACGCGTCAAACCCGAACGCGACCAAAACCGCGATCCCAAGCTGCGCGAATTCTGGTGGCTACACCGTCGGCTGCGTGAAGACCTGCGCGCCATGCTCGCCGGCCTGCCCCGCTACATCGCCACCGTCGAAACCGCCAAGCACCGCACCTTCCAGTTCCTCGACGCCACCATCGCGCCGGACAACATGCTCATCGCCATCGCGCTGGCTGACGCCTACGCCCTCGGCGTGCTCTCCTCGCAAGTCCATGTCGTGTGGGCGCTCGCCGCCGGCGGCACGCTGGAGGATCGTCCGCGCTACAACAAATCCCGCTGCTTCGACCCCTTCCCATTCCCCGCCGCCAGCCCCGAGCAGCAAGCCCGCATCGCCCAACTGGCCGAGCAACTCGACGCCCACCGCAAGCGCCAGCAGGCCGCGCATCCCGAATTGACGCTGACCGGCATGTACAACGTGCTGACCAAGCTGCGCAGCGGCGAGCCGCTCAGCGCCAAGGACAAAACCATCCACGAGCAAGGCCTGGTCGCCGTGCTGCGCCAGTTGCACGACGAACTCGACGCCGCCGTGCTCGCCGCCTACGGCTGGACCGATCTACTCCCCTCGCCCGCAGGCGGGAGAGGGGCTGGGGGAGAGGGCGCATTCACCGACGCCCTGCTCGAACGCCTGGTCGCCCTCAACCTTGAGCGCGCCGCCGAAGAAGCCGCCGGCCACATCCGCTGGCTCCGCCCCGAGTTCCAAAACCCGACGGCTGCGGTGCACAGCCCAAAAACGGCAAAAATCGATTTCGCCGAAACGGATACTCCGCCCGCCACCAGCCCGGCCAAACCCGCCGAAAAACGCCCTTGGCCCGCCACGCTGCCGGAGCAGGTAGCCGCCATCGCCCAAACCCTGGCCGACAGCCCGCTGCCGCTCGACGAGGCCGCCATCGCCGAACGCTTCACCGGCAAAGGCCCGTGGAAGAAACGCCTGCCCCAACTCCTCGAAACCCTCGTCGCCCTCGGCCGCGCGCGGATGAACGAGGATGGGCGTTATGGAGCGAGCAAATGAATTGGATCAGTTGGATTCCCCTGCTCGGCTTGGCTCCCATACTGATTATGGTCGGCCTGTTGTATTGGCAAAATCACCGACTCGATGCCGACGAGCGGCGCGAAGCGATTACCACCGAGTTGCGTAACCCGCCGGCTGGCAGCCTGCAAACGCAACGTGACGACTTGCTTGAGCGACAGTTCTCGCGCCTGTTTGCGGCTATCGTTATCGGCCTTTCGACGGTTGGCATTTTCTCGACACGGCGTGCCGCAAAACTCCCCTTAGATTGGGATTGGCTCGACAGTGTGGCTCTCCTCGTACTGATCGGCTGCGGCATCTACTACGGCGTGCTGATGATCCGCGAGATGCCCCAGAGTCGAAAACTCAGGCAGGCGATTCGCGCCGAGCAGGCGACGGCACAAGAAATCGGCAGCGCGCTTTCCGGCGATAACCGCATCATCCACGACGTGCAAGCCGGCGAATTCAACATCGACCATGTGGCAATCACCCCGGCGGGCGTGTTTGCCGTGGAAACGAAATCCCGCCTGAAGCCGCCAGCGGGCCAAGGCGCCGACGCGGTGCGCGTGCATTACGACGGCAAGGTATTGAAGTTCCCCAGTTGGACGGAAAGCGAACCGATCGAGCAAGCGGCCCGCCAGGCCAAATGGCTGGCCAATTATTTGAAGGAATCGACCGGCAAAGGCTACCCGGTGATTCCGGTGCTTTCCTTGCCCGGGTGGTTTGTTGTCGATCCTGAACATCCTCGGGAACAGGGCGTCCGCGTGATCAACCCCAAGAATGCCCGCTACGTTTTGCTGCCCAACCGGCCGTCTCGGCTACCGCCCGAGGCGATCCAGGCGGCGGCCTTCCAGATTCAGAAGCTGGCCCTGGTGGCCAAGCCCGACTGACGATTTCTCCGGAGCCTGCGATGCGCCCTTTCTCGATCAAGATTTTTGTACCTTCCGGCGAACCCGAGGGCGTGCGCATCGTCACCCGTGACGACTGGCCGGGCAAAGCGATCGTCTTTCCGCGAGAACTGCTCGGAGAAGTGAAGGGCCGGCGCGAATATCAGCAACCCGGCGTCTACCTGCTGGCCGGTGGCAAGAAGCTGTATATCGGCGAGGGCGATCCGCTGGGCGAGCGCCTGGATGAGCATGTGCGCAAGAAGCCTTTCTGGCGGAAGGCGGTGTTCTTTACGGCCGAAGGCGGTCGGCTGAACAAGGCGCATGTGCAGCATCTGGAATCGCGTCTGGTCGGGCTGGCCAAGGAGGCCGGCTTGGCCGAGCTGGATAATGGGGGCATCCGGAAAAAGTTGTGGGTTTAGGGCTTTGACGTAGCCCAGCGTTTACGTTCACTCTCCGGAAAATGTTGTGGGGTGCTGCCCCTCAATACTCTTCGACATGGCTTCAAGCATCATCATAATGAATGAAGTAGGCTCAACTGCCTTTTTTGTCGGGTCGGTGTTCTCCGTGGCAAGCTTTGCCCTTGCTTGCGTCAGTAGATTGGTCACGCTTTCCTTCGTGCCAGCATACCGACCAGTTTGTTGGGCTTCCGGCGACAGGCTGTTGATGTATTTTAGGTAGGCTTCTGAGAGCTTTATGATTCCCTGAGTAGAGGCATCACCAGCCAAGTGCCCGAAAGCCATAAACTCCTGCTGGTTTAGCTTCGTTTGGGCGTCAAAAATCTCTTTTTCAGAATACTTGCCATAATAAGGACTCCGTTTATCCAAACTATCCGAGATGATTTCCGGGTCATCGGGGTGACTCATCATCGCAGCGTTTGTCGCCAGAACCATTCCGGCACCTGAAATGTTTACCTTTTCGGCATAATTTGAGGTGGTTGCCTGTGTTGTTTGTCCCTCTACCGCTGATTTGCTAAATGCTCCATATGCGGAAGCGATATTGTTCAAACCCTGGATAATCATTGCTTACTCCATTTGTCCGTCTGTCGATTGACGCTTGTGGCGTCAAGCCGGAGGGGCGCTCCCTCGCCATCCCCAACCGGTCGCATCAAGATAGTCTTGGGATTGCTGGTTAGTGAAGTCAATCATCTTGCTCAAAATTTCTACAGGGTCAGTTCCTTTTTTGGTCTCAGTCTCATAGATGGATAGTCGTTGAGCATCAATCCCAGCAGCGGTTTCGTAGAACTTCTTAACGTAGTCCTCATCTACGATTTCTCCAGTAGTCGAAAGCTTTCTTACGAACTCCCCCGTGCCATCACCAACCCCACGTTGCCCGGTAATGTCGTAAGCAATACCGCTTGGGGTTTTCGCCAAATCGTAAGCAATTTTCTCGGCACTAGCCCGGTCAGACTTTGCTGCGTTCAACAACTTTTGTTGCGCTGGCGTTATTGTTTGAGTCGCATCCCCTTGCTCTGCGGCAAGTGCTTTACCTTGAGCGGACAGAGTTACCTTTTCGGCATAATTTGCCGCTGGTGCCGGTGATGTTTGCCGCTCAAAAGTCGATTTGGTGTTCGCGCTGTAGGCAGAGGCGATATTACTGAAGCCTTGGATAATCATTTTTCACTCCTTGATAAACCTCGAACAGCCAATGCAATAGGCATGCCACTGGTGATGAAATACAGGGGTTTTCCCCTGAAGCAAGGAATGTAAGTGGCACGTTTAGTTGTTGCTGACACTGCACTACAATTTCGCTCTTTCGCTTGGAGCACCGCATGACTGGCATCCTGAACCTTCCCGGCCTTAACGAGCTTGGCATGAAGGAACTGGACGCCGAATACCACGTCAAGGCAGAGCCAGCAGCCATCTCCCGCCTGTGCCCGCACTGTGGCGAATTGCATCGTGTCCAGAAACACGGCAGCCGCTCGATGTTTATCCGCGACCTGCCGACTCACGGCAAGACGATGATGATTCACCTCGATGTGCCGCGCCTGATTTGTCTGGCATGCCGGAAGACCTTCATGGCAGTGGTGGCCGAGGTCGATGCCGACCACTCCATGACTGAGCGCCTGGTGCGCTGGATGGGTAGGCAGTCCATCGAATACACCTACGCCGAGGTGGCCAAGCAGGTAGGCGTTGATGAGAAGACTGTTCGCAATATTTTCGATGCCTACGTGGCCAGTCTGGAAAAGCAGTTCCAGCGCGAGACCCCTATTTGGCTGGGTGTCGACGAAATCAAGCTGGGCCGCTTCCGTGCCATCTTCACGAACATCCATGGCCGCACGCTGATTGACATGCTGCCCGACCGCTACAGCACGTCGATAGAGCGGTTCATGAACAGCCTACCGAACAAGGAGCAAATTACCCATGTTGCCTGCGACATGTGGCGACCGTATCGGCAAGCCGCCCAGCGCGTGCTGCCGCAGGCCAAAATCGTTGTCGACAAGTTCCACGTCGTCAGCAAGGCCAATGCTTCCTTTGATGCGGTCAGGCGGTCAATTGGCAAGGCAGACCAGAAGAAGCAAGGCGCTGGGTTGAAGAAGGCACACAAGCTGTTCGCCAAGCGTGCCGCGGACCTGGACGATGAGCAATACCTGACCGTCTCTGGGTGGCTCAATTGCTTTCCACTGCTGGCGACAGCCTACGACCTCAAGGAACGGCTCTACAAGGTCTACGAGGTGGAAACCAAGGAAGAAGCCTGGGCCGAGTATCTGAACTGGGAGGCGAGCATTCCTGATGAGCTTGCAAAACCCTTCCGCCCCGTGAAGACAGCCTTCCGCAACTGGAAGGAATGGATACTGAATTATTTCGACGACGTGCGTATAACCAACGCCTTTACGGAGAGTTTCAATTCCAAGGTGCGGCGGGTGTATCGAGACGGTCGCGGCTACACATTCGAACGGCTGCGAGCCAAGGTGCTGTTCACCGACCGGTTGCAAAAGCGAGTCCCCATCCAGGAGAAGGTCAAGGTCAAGAGGAAACGTTTCGAGGAAATCTCGATGGGCCGGATGGCCTACTTCATGATGCCGGGCATGCTTGACGACGAATGCGAAGTCAAAACCAAGACACGGCAGGGTAACCTCGGAACCGACCTACCCACACTGCTCGCTATTTTGGACACTGACGGCTTCTAGGCATCTACCCACAACTTTTTCCGGATACCCGATAATGGCAACCAGCCGCAGCCGCCAGCCTTGAGCGAGGAAGAGCACGCGACGGCGGAGAATTTCCTGCGTGAGATCCTGCTGGTGTTGCCTTTGCTCGGCTTCTGGCAATTCGACGACGACCGCGAAGAGGCCGCCGAAGACGAGTTGGTCG